>NZ_JBBCUM010000015.1:0-138491 GCF_037147855.1 Allobosea sp. MMO-172
GCCGCGATAGGCCGTCTCGACCCGGTTGGTCAGGTCGCCGCCAGCAATCGCCGACAGAGCCTCCGCGAACTCCGTCGTCGCCCCGTCCACGACCGCATTGATCTCGTTGATGCCGGCGACCAGCCGCTGCATCTGCTCGTCGGCATCCTCGATCTGGAGGCGGGCCGAGAAATCGCCGGCCGCAGCCGCGGCGACGACCTCGCCGACATCCGAGACCACGGCTTCCATCGATTGCGCCCGGGCGAGGCGCGCGGCGGCCGAAGCGCGTTCCTGTTCCTGCAGCAGGGCGACCTGCTCGGTGCTCTGGCGCAGCACGGAAACCGCGCGTGCCATGGCGCCGATCTCGTCGGGGCGCTCGGAATGGGGAACGTTGATGCTGGTATCGCCGGCGGTGAGCTTCTCCATGACCTGGCTCAGGTCGAGGATCGGCTTGGTGATCGAGCGCTGCGCGAAGACGAGCGCGACGCCGACCGAAACCAGGAGCGTCGCCAGCAGGACGATCGGCAGCAGCCACTGGACCTGCCGGGTGAAGGCGGTGGCTTCCTCGCCGACTTCGATACCGGCCTTCTCGACGCGCTGGCTGAAGCTGATCAGCAGGTCGTTCAGGGCCTTGCGGTTGGCGCGGTTGGCCTCGTTGTTCCCTTGCTCGTTGGCGGCAGCCGGCGAAACCTCGCGGCCGAGCCGGGCAGTTTCTGTCCGGAAGGTGATGAATTCATCGACCGCCCTGGCGATCTGGTCGACGATGGCGCGCTCTTCCGTCGGGGCGACCTTCTGCAGGTCGGCCGTGAACTTGCGCAGCGTCGGGAAGCGATCCTCGATGCCCTTGGCATAGCCCTGGGCTTCCTGCGGCGTCTTCGCCATGTAGACGCCGCGCGATTCCATCACCACGGCCGTGACCACGCCGTTGATGCGCTGGGTCAGCAGCGCGACATTGCCCTGGATTTCGGAACGGGTGTTCAGATCGTCGGCCTTGTGCAGGCCGTAGATACTGATGATCGCCGACAGGATGGCGCCGCCGGCGACGATGGCCAGCATGGCGAGGATTTTCAGGCGGATTGATTTCATGATGACGCCCCGAGGCGGCTTCCCGACAATGGAAGCCGATCTAAACCCTGACCTTTGGGCGTTAATGATAAAAAACTGCTTAAAAGTTTAGCATCAAGGCAACTCGGGATTGTGCTGCGGATGCTCTACGGCAGAGGCCGAGGACTTGCGGGAATAGCATCGAGCTTATCGCTGGCGTGATGGCATGTACGTCATGAAAGCTGGAATTCAACTGTAAGTAATGCTGTTATTCAAGCATGGCTTGCATGGTTCACTATGCTGCCCTCGCAGGTGGCATGCCGGCTCCCCCCTTGATAGTGCGGCCTCTCCTGAACATGTTTGGCAGCATCCGCCGCTTTGTTCTGACCCTCGGTTCGCGATCTCATGTCTGAAAACAGCAATGCCCCCGTAATGCACGCCACCACCATCCTGATGGTGCGCAAGGGCGGGCGCGTCGTCATCGGCGGCGACGGCCAGGTCTCGCTCGGCCAGACCATCATGAAGGGCAATGCCCGCAAGGTCCGCCGCCTCGCCAAGGGGCAGGTGATCGCGGGCTTTGCCGGCGCCACCGCCGACGCCTTCACCCTGTTCGAGCGCCTGGAGAAGAAGCTCGAGCAGTATCCGACCCAGCTGCTGCGCGCCTGCGTCGAGCTGGCGAAGGACTGGCGCACGGACCGTTACCTGCGTCGGCTGGAAGCCATGCTGCTCGTCGCCGACAAGGAGGTCTCGCTCCTGATTTCCGGCACCGGCGACGTGCTGGAGCCCGAAGCGAGCGAACACGGCGCGGTGATGGCGATCGGCTCCGGCGGCAATTACGCGCTCTCGGCGGCGCGCGCGCTGATCGATCTCGAGCCCGATGCCGAGGCGATCGTACGCAAGGCGATGAAGATCGCCGGCGATATCTGCGTCTACACCAACCATTCGCTCGTCATCGAGACGCTCGAAGCGGCCTGACGTTCCCGCCAGGCCCATTCACCGGATACAGCACCGCAATGACCAGCTTTTCCTCCCGCGAGATCGTCTCGGAGCTCGACCGCTTCATCGCAAAGGCGAGCGGGAGCGAAGCCGTCCGATTTCGCAGTGAGACGATGAAGCCCAATAGCGAGTACCAGCAGTGACCAGCTTTTCCCCTCGCGAGATCGTCTCCGAGCTCGACCGCTTCATCGTCGGCCAGAAGGACGCAAAGCGCGCCGTCGCCATTGCGCTCCGCAACCGCTGGCGCCGCCAGCAGCTCGAAGGGCCGCTGCGCGAGGAGGTCTCGCCCAAGAACATCCTGATGATCGGGCCGACCGGTTGCGGCAAGACCGAGATCGCGCGGCGCCTCGCCAAGCTCGCCAATGCGCCCTTCCTCAAGGTCGAGGCGACCAAGTTCACCGAGGTCGGCTATGTCGGCCGCGACGTCGAATCGATCGTGCGCGACTTGCTGGAGGTCGCGATCGCCCTGGTTCGCGAGAGCCGGCGCAAGGATGTCCAGGCCAAGGCCCATGTCGCCGCCGAGGAACGCGTGCTCGATGCGCTCGTCGGCGCCAATTCCAGCCAGGCGACACGCGATTCCTTCCGCCGCAAGCTGCGCAACAACGAGCTCGACGACAAGGAGATCGAGGTCGAGGTCGCTGCGGGCGCTGGTGCCTCCGCCCCGATGTTCGAGGTTCCCGGCATGCCCGGCGCCTCGATCGGCGCGATCAACCTCTCCGACATGCTCGGCAAGGCCTTCGGCCAGAAGGGCAAGCCCAAGCGCGTCCTGGTCAAGGACGCCTATCAGCCGCTGCTGGCCGAGGAGAGCGACAAGCTGATCGACCAGGACGCGATCATCCAGGCCGCGATCCGCGAGGTCGAGAATAACGGCATCGTCTTCCTCGACGAGATCGACAAGATCTGCGCCCGCGAGGGCAAGGGCGGCGCCGATGTCTCGCGTGAAGGCGTGCAGCGCGATCTGCTGCCGCTGATCGAGGGCACGACGGTCGCGACCAAGCACGGGGCCGTGAAGAGCGACCATATCCTCTTCATCGCCTCCGGCGCCTTCCACGTCTCGCGCCCCTCCGACCTCCTGCCCGAACTGCAGGGCCGCCTGCCGATCCGCGTCGAGCTCAACCCGCTCGACATCGAGGATTTCAAGCGCATCCTGACCGAGACGGAAGCGAGCCTGATCAAGCAGTCCGTCGCGCTGATGGCGACGGAGGAAGTCGCCGTCACCTTTACCCCGGACGCGATCGACGCCATCGCCCGCATCGCCGTCGAGGTGAACTCGTCCGTCGAGAATATCGGCGCCCGCCGGCTTCAGACCGTGATCGAGCGCATCCTCGATGAAATTTCGTTCACGGCACCGGACCGCTCGGGCGAGGCCGTGACGATCGACGCCGCCTATGTCGAAGCCCGCATCGGCGACCTCGCCAAGAACGCAGATCTGAGCCGGTTCATCCTCTGACGGGAGCATGAGTCGAGCGGCGCCGCGATGGATTATGTCTTCAAGATTGTGTATCTTGAAGACAGAAGGGAGCCCGAGCTATGTCTCGAACGACGACCATGACCGTGCGCATCGGCAGCGCGCTCAGCGAGTTCGTGGCGGGCAAGGTCGGTGACGACGGTCCCTACGAAAATGTCAGCGAATATGTCCGCGACCTGATCCGACGCGACAAGGAGCGCGCCGAAAGCGAGGCTTTCGACCGTCTCAAGGCTGAGCTGACCCATGCCTTCGCCGCGCCGGATTCCAGCTACCGGCCCCTGACAGCGGCAGAGGTGATCGCGCGTAACAAGGCGCGGGCGTGACGGCTGTTCGTATCCAGGAAGCGGCGGCGCGCCGCCTGGATGATATCTATCGCTACACCCTGAAACAGTTCGGCGCCGCGCAGGCCGAGCGCTATATCGAGGGCCTTTTCGAAGCCTTCGGCAAGATCGCTACGCATGGCGTGCCGTCCCGGCCAGTGCCGGCCAATTTCGGCGTCGATGGCTTCAGCTTCCGCTACGAAAGCCATGTCGTGTATTGGCGCAGGCTGGCGAACGGCGATATCGGCATCGTGACGATCCTTCACCAGCGCATGCATCAGATCGATCGCTTCCGCGAGGATTTCGGATTGTGATCGGGAAACCCCGGCCTTGAGCGAACAGCCCTCCCGCCTCGCCCGCGATTCCGCCGTCGTCGGGGCGGCCACGATCGCTTCGCGCCTGCTTGGCTTCGCCCGCGACGTCCTGATCGCACGTTTGCTCGGCGGTGGGCCGGTGGCGGATGCTTTCCTCGCGGCCCTGCGTCTGCCCAATCTCGTCCGCCGCGTGCTGGGCGAAGGCGGGCTCAATGCGCCTTTCGTGCCGCTCTATCTTGCTATCAAGGGCGAGCGCGGCGAGGCCGCGGCGCGCGGTTTCGCCGGCGAGGCCGCCGGCCAGATCAGCTTGCTGCTGCTGGTGCTCGTCGGATTGGGTGAATTGTTCGCGCCCTGGCTCGTGCTCGGCCTCGCCGGCGGCTTCGCCGAGGCGCCCGAAACGCTGGCGCTGGCGGCCTCCTACACGCGATTGATGCTGCCCTTCCTGTTCCTGACGACGCTTGCGTCCATGCTCGCGGCGCTGCTCAATGCCGAGAAGCGCTTCGCCGTCGCGGCCTTGGCTCCGGCGCTGATGAACGCGATCCTGCTCGTCGTCTTGCTGCTGCTGCATGCGAAGGGCACAGAGCCGGAGTCCGGCGCGCGCTGGCTTGCGCTCTGCACGAGCCTCACCGGCCTTGCCCATCTCGTCATGATCCTGCTGGCCCTGCGCGGACCCGGCCTGCCGCGCCCGCGCCTGCGCTGGTCGCCGGACATGACGCGGCTTGTCCGCACGGGCGGCGCGACCTTGCTCGCGGCTTCCGCCGCCCAGCTCGTCCTGCTGGTCGCGACCCAGATCGCATCGATCGGTCCGGGCGCCGTTGCCGCGCTCTACTATGCCGATCGCGTCTTCCAGCTGCCGCTGGGCTTCGTCGGCGTCGCGATGGGCACGGTCGTGCTCTCCGACATGGCGCTGGCGGCGAACCGGGCAGGCCCCGATGCCATGCTGGGCCAGGCGCTGGCGCTGGGGCTTGCGCTCGCCCTGCCGGCTGCGACGGCCCTCGTCGCGCTGGCCGAGCCGATCGTCTCGGCGCTGTTCGAATATGGCCGCTTCGATGCCGTTGATCGCGAGCGCACGGCGGCGGCGCTCGCCGCCTTCGGCTACGGCCTGCCCTTTGCGATCGCGGCAAAGGTTTTCGGCCAGGTCTATTTCGCCCGTCGCGCGCCGCGCCGGCCATTGATGGCGGGTGGGATCGCGGTTCTCGTGGCGGCGCTGGTCGGGTTCGGCCTTGCGAATGACGGCAATGCGGCGGGAATGGCGGCGCTCGCGGCGACCTTCGCCTTCATGGCGCAGGCCTGCCTGCTCGGCGGAATGCTGCTGCGCGACGGCATCTGGCGCCCGAGCATTGCGAGCTTGCGGCCGATCGCCGCCGGCCTTGCGGCGAGCGCGATCATGCTTGCCGTGCTGGAGCTGCTGCTCGGGTTGCTCAGCGGGCCATTGACCTCCGATCAGCCGGCCTTGCACCGGGTCGGGGCGCTCGGCCTGCTCTGTCTGGCGGGGCTCGCAAGCTATGGCGCCGCGGGCTGGGCGCTCGGAGCCTTCGGCGCTCTCCCCTTGCGCAAGCGGCGGGGTTGAGCCAGAAGCGCCGCTTCCCTTCTCCATCGTGACGACGGAGTGCCCCATGTCGGGTTTTCATCAGCGCGTATTCTCAGGCATGCAGCCGACCTCGACGCTGCATCTCGGCAATTATCTGGGCGCGCTGACCAACTGGGTCGCGATGCAGGACACGCATGAGTGCATCTATTGCGTCGTCGACATGCACGCGATCACGATGTGGCAGGACCCGGCCGACCTGAAGCGCGCCATCCGTGAGGTCACGGCCGCCTATATCGCCGCCGGTGTCGATCCCAAGCGCAGCATCATCTTCAACCAGAGCCAAGTGCCGGGCCATGCCGAGCTCGCCTGGGTGTTCAACTGCGTCGCCCGCCTCGGCTGGCTCAACCGCATGACCCAGTTCAAGGAAAAGGCCGGCAAGGACCGCGAGAACGCCTCGGTGGGCCTCTATGCCTATCCGAACCTGATGGCGGCCGACATCCTGCTCTACAAGGCGACGCATGTGCCTGTCGGCGAGGACCAGAAGCAGCATCTCGAGCTGACCCGCGACATCGCCCAGAAGTTCAACAACGATTTCGGGGCGCAGATCGCCGAGCGCGGCCTCGGCACGGGCGAGCTCGGCTTCTTCCCGCTGCCCGAGCCGATGATCCAGGGTCCGGCGCCGCGCGTCATGAGCCTGCGCGACGGCACCAAGAAGATGTCGAAATCGGACGCTTCCGACTATTCGCGCATCAACCTGACCGACGATGCCGAGGCGATCGCCCAGAAGATCCGCAAGGCCAAGACCGATCCCGAGGCGCTTCCCTCCGAGGAAAAGGGCCTGGAAGGCCGGCCCGAGGCCGAGAACCTCGTCGGCATCTATGCCGGCCTCTCGGGTTCGTCGAAGGACGCCGTGCTCAAGCAGTTCGGCGGCGGCCAGTTCTCCGGCTTCAAGGCGGCGCTGGTCGATCTCGCGGTCGAGAAGCTCGCGCCGATCGCCGGCGAGATGCGCCGCCTGCTGGCGGACTCCAAGCATATCGACGATATCCTCGGCGCAGGCGCCGATCGGGCCGATGCGATCGCGGCGCCGATCATGCGCGAGGTCAAGGACATCGTCGGCTTCGTCCGGAGCCGTTGACGCAGGGTGCACTTGCGCGGGGGGTCCGGCGCAGGTCACCATGCCCGTCCCTGAAGCGGCGGCAGGACAGTTCATGGTCAAGAGACGGCGGTCCTACGAGACGGGCCATCGCCCGAAATTCCTCGCCGTGGTCGACGGCAGCGAGGAATGCGCCAAGGCGATTCGCTTCGCCGCGCGTCGTTGCGCCCGCGTCGGCGCATCGATCGTCCTGCTCGGTGTCGCCACCCCGCCCGAGCACGAGACCTGGCTCGGCGTCGGTGAAGTGATGCTGGCCGAGGCCCAGGCCGAGGCCGAGAAGCGTCTCGAAGGCGCTGCCGCTGCGGTGCGTGCGCTCGCCGGGCTCGAACCCGAGAAGGTCGTGCGCGTCGGCAACAAGGCCGACGAGCTCGTCAAGCTGATCGAGGAGGACGAGGATATCTCGCTGCTCGTGCTGGCGGCCGGTACGAGCAGCAAGGGGCCGGGCCCGCTCGTCAGCGCGCTCGCCGGCAAGTCTTCGGCGAGTTTCCCCATCCCCGTCGCCATCGTGCCCGGGCATCTCGAGGACGAGGAAATCGACGCCCTCGCCTGAAGGCGGCGGCCTTGCGATTCCTTGCCGCTGGAATGATTCCAGCCGGCGGCCTATATCGGAGCCAGGAACGGCGACCTTGAATCGCCGGTACCGGAGGCAAGTCCATGTTCATCCAGACCGAAGCCACGCCGAATCCGGCGACACTCAAGTTTCTTCCCGGCCGCGCCGTTATGCCCGACGGCACGCTCGACCTGCGTGACGTCACCGACGCCGAGCGCTCGCCGCTGGCGCAGCGCCTGTTCGGCGTCTCCGGCGTCTCCGGCGTCTTCCTCGGCTCCGATTTCATCACCGTCACCAAGTCGGACGGCGAATGGCCGCATCTGAAGCCCGCGATCCTCGGCGCGATCATGGAGCATTTCATGTCGGGCGCCCCGGTTCTGGCGGCCGGCTCGGCCGCCGATGTGATCGAGGAGGGCGAGTTCTTCGATCCCGCCGATGCCGAGACCGTCGAGACCATCAAGGACCTGCTCGAGACCCGCATCCGCCCGGCGGTCGCCGGCGATGGCGGCGACATCACCTTCCGCGGCTACCGCGACGGCACCGTCTATCTCGCGATGAAGGGCTCCTGCTCGGGCTGCCCGTCCTCGACCGCGACGCTGAAGCACGGCATCCAGAACCTGCTGCGCCACTTCCTGCCGGACGTGCGCGAAGTCGAAGCCGTCTGAGCGAAGCGGAATTGTTGGTGACGATGAGCCGGGCCTTTCGCGGAATGACCTCCTGATGCGCATTCTCGCGATCGATACCGCGCTCGGCGCTTGCTCGGCCTGCGTGATGGACACGGCCGACATGGTGAGGCCCCTGGCGGTCGAGCAGATCGCCATGGATCGCGGCCATGCCGAGGCGCTGATGCCGCTGGTCGAGCGGGTCATGAAGGATGTCGAGGGCGGCTTCGGCTCGCTCTCCCGCGTCGCCGTCACCGTCGGCCCCGGCAGCTATACCGGCCTGCGTGTCGGCGTCAGCGCGGCCCGCGCCATCGCGTTCGCCGCCGGCATCCCGGCGGTCGGCGTCACCACGGTCGCGGCCTGCGCCGCGCCCCTGATCGGGCGCGAATCGGGCCGTGTCATCGCCGCCGCGCTCGACGCCAAGCACGGGCAGGTCTGGTTCCAGGCGCTGACGGCGGAGGGCAAGCCGCTCGTCTCGCTCCGGCAGGTCAGCTATCGCGACGCGGCCCGCGCCATCGGTGCAGGCCCGGTCAGCCTCGTCGGCTCGTCGGCTCTGGCCGTCGCCAACGAAGCCTGGGCGATCGGCCTCGATGCGCTGGTGATCGACGATGCCAAGGCACCGGATATCGCCTGGGTCGCCAGGCTCGGCTTCATCGCCGATCCCGAAAGCGCGCCGCCCCGCCCGCTCTACCTGAAGGCGCCCGAGACAACGCCGCAGGACAAAGCCCGCCTGCCGCGCCGGTGAGCGCATCCTCCAAATGGTGGTTGCCGTTGCGTCAATCTGTGCGAACAGGGGGCATGGCCTGGCTGCGCAAACTGCTTCACCCTGATTCGGTCCCGTTGCGGACGATGCGGCTCGATGCCGGGCACGCGCTCGATGTCGCGACCCTGCATCATCATGGCGGCTTCGCCCGTGGCTGGGAGCCGGCCGAATGCGCGGCGCTGATCGCCGACCCCGCGGTCGCGACGGACGGCGTCTTCAGCGGTGGCGGCAGGCATCCCGAAGGCTTCGTCATCTCCCGTAAGGCCGCCGACGAGGCGGAGATCCTGAGCATCGTCGTCGCGCCTGCCCGTCGCCGCGATGGTTTCGGCCGCGCCCTGCTTGCCGCGCATCTGGCTCGCCTGGCCGAAGACGGTGCCGCGCAGGTCTTTCTCGAAGTCGAGGAAGGCAACCTGCCGGCGGAGCGGCTCTACCGCCATTTCGGCTTCCGCGAGGTCGGAAGGCGCAAGGGCTATTACCCCAAGCCGGACGGCACGCGGGCGACCGCGATCGCGATGCGGCTCGATCTCGCGTGACAAGCCGGCGCAATCGCGCCATTGACGGCGCTCCAGTTGCCACGAGATCGCCGCTCCGCCGATGACCGGACCCGCCTGCGCATGAACGGACTCCGCATTGGCGCGCTCGCCCGGCTGGTGATGCTGTGCACGGGCACGCTCGGGCTCGTTCTCGCCCAGCTCGTCGTCATGCGGGTGGTGCCGTCGCGACGGGGCGCTCTGCCGCTGCGCTTCCACCGCCTGACCTGCTGGTGCCTCGGCGTGCGTACGCGGGTGCGGGGCGCTCCGCCGCCGGCCGGGACGGGCGCGCTGATCGTCGCCAACCACGTCTCCTGGCTCGATATCGGCGTGATCGGCGCCGAGCGCGAGCTCGCCTTCGTCGCCAAGAGCGAGGTCGGCGAATGGCCGGTGGTCGGCTTCCTCGCCAATCTCCAGCGCACGCTCTACATCGACCGGCAGCGCCGCAGCGCGACCGCTGGCATGGCGGCCACCATGGGCGCGCGCATCGCCAATGGCGAGGAGGTCGTGCTCTTCGCCGAGGGCACGACCGGTGACGGCACGCGCATCCTGCCCTTCCGCTCCTCCCTGCTCGGCGCCGCGCATCAGGCGATGGGCGATGCCACGGCCGATGTGACGGTCTATCCGCTGACCATCACCTATACCGGCTGGCAGGGCCTTCCGGGCGGGCGCGGCGGGCGCGCGTCCCTGGCCTGGTATGGCGATACCGAGCTCTGGCCGCATCTCAAGCATGTGCTGGAGTGCGGCGCGGTCGATGTCGAACTGGTCTGGGGCGAGCCGATCGTGATGGGCCGGGCGACCTCGCGCAAGGAAGCGACGCGGCTGGCGGAAGCCTCGGTCCGCAAGGCGCGCCAACAGGCCGTCACCGGCCGCGCGGAGGCGTGACCGGGGTTGGTCCGCCGCTTGCTTATCCCTCCCCTGCGCCTTCCGGCCGTTCCCAAGGCGCCCGATCCGCAGTAAAGAATGCGTTTTGGAGACCCGATCCGCACCGATGAAGAAAGTCCATATCAAGTCCTTCGGCTGCCAGATGAACGTCTATGACGGGCAGCGCATGGCCGACATCCTGAGCCATCAGGGCTATGAGGAGACGGCGACGCCGGAGGGCGCGGATCTCATCCTGCTCAACACCTGCCATATCCGCGACCGGGCGGTGCAGAAGGTCTATACCGAGCTCGGCAAGCTGCGTGACATCAAGAAGGCGCAGGGTGCCGAGGGGCAGGAGACGAAGATCGTCGTCGCCGGCTGCGTCGCCCAGGCCGAGGGCGGCGAGATTCAGCGCCGTCAGCCGGCTGTCGATCTCGTGGTCGGGCCGCAGGCCTATCACCGCCTGCCCGAGCTTCTGGCCGAGGCCGGTAAGCGCCGCATCGTCGATACCGATCTGCCGGTCGAGGACAAGTTCGGCTTCCTGCCGGCACCGAAGCGGCAGGCGATCCTGGCGCGCGGCGTCTCGGCCTTCGTCACTGTGCAGGAAGGCTGCGACAAGTTCTGCGCCTTCTGCGTCGTGCCCTATACGCGCGGCGCCGAGTTCTCCCGGCCGGTTGCGCAGATCATGGCCGAGGTCGAGCGCCTCGCCGAGGCCGGCGTGCGCGACGTCACCCTGATCGGCCAGAACGTCAACGCCTATCACGGCGAGGGACCGGACGGTGCGGTCTGGAGCCTGGCGCGCCTGATGCACCGGGTCGCCGCGGTGCCGGGCATCGCCCGCATCCGCTATACCACGAGCCATCCCCGCGACATGGACGACGACCTGATCGCCGCCCATCGCGATCTGCCGCAGGTCATGCCCTTCCTGCATCTGCCGGTGCAGGCGGGTTCGGACCGCATCCTCGCCGCGATGAACCGCAAGCATACCGGCGACGAATACCGCCGCCTGATCGATCGCATCCGCGAGGCCCGGCCCGATATCGCGCTGTCGTCGGATTTCATCGTCGGTTTCCCCGGCGAGACCGATGCCGATTTCGAGGAAACGATCCGCCTCGTCGACGAGATCGGCTTCGCGTCCAGCTATTCCTTCAACTACTCGCCCCGTCCCGGCACGCCGGCGGCCGATCTCGAAGCGCAGGTCCCGCGCGAGGTGATGAACGAGCGGCTTTACCGTTTGCAGGAGCGCATCGAGCATCACCGGCAGACCTTCAACCGGGCCATGGTCGGACGCACGGTGGATGTCCTGCTCGAAAGGGCGGGACGTTACCCCGGACAGCTTGCCGGGAAGTCGCCCTATCTGCAGGCTGTGCAGATCGAGAGCGACGCGAATCAGATCGGCGATATCGTGCGGGTGGTGATCGAGAAGACGAGCACGAATTCCCTGTTCGGCCGGCTGGTGGAAGCCGGGGAGACCGATGGAAAGGGGCTGGCCGCTTGAGCGCGTCCCGCTTCGTCACCATCTGCCAGGGACGGGCGCCGGCCTGTCATCAGGTTGAGATCGTTGCGTCCGGTTATGCTGCGAGACGACCCCGCCGGGCGCTCCTGCCCGGCTGGAACAGTTGCCGGGAACGGGCGATCCGCCACCCCGGACTGAAGCGAGGCGACGCATTTGGCACAGGCTGATTCGACGCAAAGACCCGACCGGAACCCGCGGCGCGATCTCGCGCCCGCCCGCCCCGAGGGCGGCGTGCGCGAAAGCGCGGTCCGTGAAGGGCTTTCGGCGACGGAGGTCGTGCTCTCCTTCGACGACAACCGCCTCGCGAGCCTGGTCTTCGGCCAGTACGACCAGAATCTCGCCCATCTCGAGCGCCGGCTCGGCGTCGTGGTCAGCCCCAACGGCAATCACGTCACGGTGAAGGGCGCCCGCGAGACGGCCGAGCAGGCCGGGCGCGTGCTCAAGACGCTCTATGCCCGCGCCAAGGCCGGCGCGCCGGTCACGCTCGGCGAGGTCGATGGCGCGATCGAGGAGAGCAACGTGCAGCGCTCGCTCTTCCCGACGGCCGATGCCGGCAAGACCTCCTTCGACGCGGTCGTGACGCGCAAGCGCGGGCCCGTCCGTGCCCGCAACGCGGCGCAGGATGCCTATCTGCGCCAGCTCAAGCGCCACGAACTCGTCCTCGCCGAAGGCCCGGCCGGCACCGGCAAGACCTGGCTCGCGGTCGGCCATGCCGTCTCGCTGATCGAGCAGGGCGTGGTCGAGCGCATGATCCTGTCGCGCCCGGCGGTCGAGGCGGGCGAGCGCCTCGGCTTCCTGCCCGGCGACATGCGCGAGAAGGTCGATCCCTATCTGCGCCCGATCTACGACGCGCTGAACGACTTCATGGAGGCGCGCCATGTCGAGCGTGGCCTGCAGACCGGCATGATCGAGATCGCGCCGCTCGCCTTCATGCGTGGGCGCACGCTCTCGAACGCCGTCGTGCTGCTCGACGAGGCGCAGAACGCCACCTCGATGCAGATGAAGATGTTCCTCACCCGCCTGGGTGAGGGCTCGCGCATGATCATCACCGGCGATCCCTCGCAGATCGACCTGCCGCCGGGCCAGCGTTCGGGCCTCGTCGAGGCCGTGAAGCTGCTCAAGGATGTCGAAGGCGTCGGCTATGCGCGCTTCGAGGAGGGTGATGTCGTCAGGCATGAACTGGTGCGACGCATCGTCATGGCCTATGAGAGCGCTGCGCGTCATGAACGCGCGGAACGGGAAGAGCGCTTGCGCAATCCCGAGACGCCCCCGGATTCCCACCGGGAAGGCGACAGCGAAGGGCTGAAGCGGATGTTGGCGCGGGAGCGGCCGCGATGAACGATCGACCTCGCGGGCGGCGCTCGGCGCCGCCACCCGAGAAGACGTCTCCTGAGATCCATCTCGACGTCAGGGCGCAGTCGCGCCGCTGGCATGAGCTCGGCAAGTTGCCGGGCCTGCGTGCCTTGCTGAACGAAGCGCTGGAGGCCGGCATCGCGGTCTCCCCGCGCAAGCCCATGCCCGGCGCCGAGCTCAGCCTGCTGCTCACCGACGACAAGCGCATCCGCATCGTCAACCGCGACTGGCGCGGCTTCGACAAGGCGACGAACGTGCTCTCCTTCCCGGCCGCGCCGCCGGAGCGCATCGCGCAAAGCCCGCTGCTCGGCGACATCGTCATCGCCTATGAGACCGTGCTGCGCGAGGCGAAGGCCGAGTCCAAGAGTGTGACGGACCATCTCCGCCATCTCGCCATCCACGGCCTGCTCCATCTCCTCGGCGAGGATCACGAGACCGAGGCCGAGGCGCGCCGCATGGAAGCGCTCGAAGTCGAAGCCCTCGCCCGTCTTGGCGTGGCCGATCCCTATGCCGGTGCCGAACTCGTCACGGCGCCCGTTCCTTCTTCCGCGTAAGCCCCCACGATCATGAGCGACGACAGTCGACAATCCCAGAACGAAACCGCCGGCCGTGGCCTCGGCCACTGGCTCGGCCAGTTCCTCGACCGGCTCGGCCTGCGCGGCGGCGGCACCGCCCGCGAGGAAATCGTCGAGGCCCTGGCCGAGGAGAATGGCGAGCTTGCCGATCTCTCCGCCCAGGAACGCGCGATGCTCAGCAATGTGCTGAGCCTGCGCGAGCGCCGCGTCGGCGACGTCATGATACCCCGCGCCGATATCGTCGCCGTGCCCGCCGAGGCGACGCTGGACGAGCTGCTCGCGCATTTCCGTACCGCCGGCCATTCGCGCCTGCCGGTCTTCGACGATACGCTCGATGACCCGCGCGGCATGGTCCATATCCGCGACTTCCTCGAATATATCGCCGAGAAGGCCCGGCCCGGCGAGAACGGGCCCCCGGACGAGAGCGGCAAGCTCACGATTCCGCATACGCTGTCCGCCGTCGACCTCGCGACGCGCCTGTCCGAGACCAAGCTGCTGCGCCCGGTCCTTTACGTTCCGCCCTCGATGCCGGCGGTCGATCTGCTCGTCCGCATGCAGTCGACCCGCACCCATATCGCGCTGGTCATCGACGAATATGGCGGGACCGACGGCCTCGTCTCGATCGAGGACCTGATCGAGATCGTCGTCGGCGATATCGAGGACGAGCATGATCTGGAGGAGACGCCGATCGTCCCGGCCGGCGAGAACCGCTTCACGGCGGATGCCCGCGCGACGCTGGCCGAACTCAAGGTCGCGACCGGTGTCGATCTCTCCGGCAACGAGATCGCCGACGACATCGATACGCTGGGCGGCCTGATCGTCACGCTCGCGGGCCGGGTTCCGGCTTTGGGCGAGACGGTCAAGGGGCCGGACGGGCTCAGCTTCGAGATCCTCGATTCCGACCAGCGCCGCGTGAAGCGCCTGACCATCCATTGCCGCAGCGAGCCCGCGACTGAAGAACCGGCGATGGAGCCGGGCTGATGGGGCTCTCCGGCGTCGCGGAAGCCGTCATCCTGGGCTGGGGCTGGCGGAAGCGCCTGATCGCGCTTTTGGCCGGCGCGAGCGGCGCCCTCGCCCTGCCGCCGCTCGATCTCTGGCCGCTCGTCGTCGTGCCGATGACGGTCGCGGTCTGGCTGATCGACGGCGCCGTCGGCACCAGTCCCTGGCGCCGGTTCAGGGCTGCTTTCGCCGTCGGCTGGTGGTGGGGTTTCGGTTTCTTCCTCGCCGGGCTGTGGTGGCTCGGCGCAGCCTTCCTCGTCGAGGCCGACAAATTCGCCTGGGCGATGCCGCTCGGCGTCGTGGCCCTGCCGGCCTTCCTCGCCCTCTTTCCGGCTGCCGCCTTCGGCTTCGCGCGCCTGGCCTGGCCCAAGGGCGGCGGGCGCATCCTCGTGCTGGCCGCGATGCTGGCGCTCAGCGAATGGCTGCGCGGCCATGTCCTGACCGGCTTCCCCTGGAACGTCTACGGCATGATGCTGGCGGGCGAGATCCATCTCGCGCAGGCCGCCTCGCTGGTGGGGCTCTACGGCCTGACCCTGTTGGCGGTGGCGATCGGTGCGGCCCCGGCCGTGCTCGGCACCGCGCAGACGCCGGCAGGGCGCCGCCTGCCGCCGCTTCTGGCGCTCGCCGCCCTGGCTGGCCTTTTCGCCTTCGGGTTCTGGCGCCTGCCGGCCGCTCCCGCGCCGCTCGTGGCCGGGGTGAAGCTCCGGCTGATGCAGCCCAACCTGCCGCAGGATGCCAAGTTCAACGGCCGCAACGGCGAGGCGATCCTCAACAATTACCTCGCCCTGAGTGACCGGGCGACCAGCCCGACCACGCCCGGCCTCCAGAACGTCACGCACCTGATCTGGCCGGAATCGGCCTTTCCCTTCCTGCTCGGTCGCACGCCCGGCGCCCTCGCGCGCATCGGGGCGGTGCTGCCGCCCGACGTGACGCTGATCACCGGCGCGGCGCGTGCGGGCGAGACGCTGCCCGGCGAAAGCCGGCCGCCGATCTACAATGCGATCCAGGTGGTGAATGACGAGGGCGTCATCGTCGCCAGCTACGACAAGGTCCATCTCGTCCCCTTCGGCGAATACCTCCCGCCGTTCCTGGATACGCTGATCCGCGGCGTCGGCCTGTCCCAGTTCGTCTCGATCCCCGGTGGTTTTGCTTCGGGAAGCGTGCGGGCACCGCTCGCGATCAAGGGCTTGCCGACGGCTGCGCCGCTGATCTGCTACGAGGCGGTGTTTCCGGGCGAGGTCTCCGTGCGCGGCCCGCGCGCCGGCTTTTTCCTGAACCTGACCAATGACGGCTGGTTCGGCCAGACTAGCGGCCCCTACCAGCATTTCGCCCAGTCGCGGCTGCGCAGCATCGAGGAAGGCCTGCCGCTGGTGCGTGTCGCCAATACCGGCATTTCGGCGGTGGTCGATGCCTATGGGCGGACGGTCGCGAACCTGCCGCTCGGTGTCGAGGGCGTGCTGGATTCGGGGCTGCCGCGCGCCGGCCCCGTGACGCTTTACGGCCGGCTGGGCGATAGCCTCTTCGCTGGGCTTGTGCTTCTTTTCCTTGCACTTTCCCGGTTTGCGACTCGGAAATGATCCCAATTGGAACTTTTTCGCGCCGAAGGGTGGATTAGCTGCGGCGCCTATAATAAAGGGACGATTACCGCGCCGACCAGGATGGCGGCTCCTGGTCATGACACTGATGCCTAAGCAGGGTGAATCATGATCAAGAAGGTCCCGAATCCGATCGACAAACATGTCGGTAGTCGCGTTCGTATGCGTCGTATGCTCGCGGGCGTCAGCCAGGAGAAGCTCGGCGAGGCGCTGGGGCTGACTTTCCAGCAGGTCCAGAAATACGAGAAGGGCTCGAACCGCATCAGCGCGAGCCGCCTGCAGCAGATCGCCAAGATGCTCGACGTGCCGGTCTCCTTCTTCTTCGATGGCGCACCGACCGGCGACATGCCGGAGCTCGGCTTCGCCGATTCGGCCGCGACGACCTATATCTCCGAGTTCCTCGCCACCAGCGAAGGCGTGCAGCTGACCAAGGCCTTCACGCGGATCAAGAGCGGCCGGGTGCGCCGGCGAATCATCGATCTCGTCGAGGCGCTGGCGGAGGAAGACGCCGGAACGGCGTGATATCGCTCTCTCTTTGTTCGGTGTGACGAACGATCCTCCCGATAAGCGGATATTCCGCTTGACGGCGAACGCGTCCGCTGCAATGACCATGTGTCCATCGGCCGGCGTTCAGCGCCGGCCTTTCCATGTGCCGATTCAGGGAATCCCCGACCGTGTCACGCCAGAATTACCTGTTCACCAGCGAGTCCGTCTCGGAGGGGCATCCCGACAAGGTCTGCGACCGCATCTCCGACGAGATCGTCGATCTGTTCTTCAAAGAAGCGGTGAAGGCCGGCTATGAGCCCGCCAAGGTCCGCGTCGCCGCCGAGACGCTGGCGACCACCAACCGCGTCGTCATCGCCGGCGAGGTCCGCACCCATCTCGACGAGAAGCAGATCAAGTCGAAGGTGAAGTCGGCCGCCCGCAAGGCGATCCGCAACATCGGCTACGAACAGGACGGCTTCCACTGGAAGAAGTGCAAGATCGACGTGCTGCTGCATCCGCAGTCGGCCGACATCGCGCAGGGCGTGGACGAGTCCGGCAACAAGGATGTCGGTGCCGGCGACCAGGGCATCATGTTCGGCTATGCCAGCCGCGAGACGCCCGAGCTGCTGCCCGCCCCGATCTATTACGCCCACAAGATCCTCGAGACCCTGACGCTCGCCCGCAAGAAGGGCGAGGGCGACGCAGCCAAGCTCGGCCCGGACGCCAAGAGCCAGGTCACCGTCAAGTACGAGAACGGCAAGCCGGTCGGCGTCACCCAGATCGTGCTCTCGACCCAGCATCTCGACGAAAAGCTGTCCTCGGCCGACGTCCGCAAGATTGTCGAGCCCTATATCCGCCAGGCGCTGCCGGATGGCTGGATCTCCAAGGACACGGTCTGGCACATCAACCCGACCGGCAAGTTCGTGATCGGCGGTCCTGACGGCGATGCCGGCCTCACCGGCCGCAAGATCATCGTCGACACCTATGGCGGCGCGGCTCCGCATGGCGGCGGCGCCTTCTCGGGCAAGGACCCGACCAAGGTCGACCGCTCGGCCGCCTATGCGGCGCGCTATCTCGCCAAGAACGTCGTCGCGGCCAAGCTCGCCGACCGCGCCACGATCCAGCTCTCCTACGCCATCGGCGTCGCCAAGCCGCTATCGATCTATGTCGACCTGCACGGCACCGGCAAGGTCGACGAGGCCAAGCTCGAGGACGTGCTCGGCAAGCTGGTCGATCTCTCGCCGAACGGCATCCGCAACCATCTCGGCCTCAACAAGCCGATCTATGCCAAGACCTCGGCCTACGGCCATTTCGGCCGCAAGGCCGGCCGCGACGGTTCCTTCTCCTGGGAGAAGACCGATCTCGTCGACGCGCTGAAGAAGGCCGTCGCCTGATTCTTCAGGCATGGGTGAACCACGAAACCGGGGCGCGAGCCCCGGTTTTTGTTTGGGCTGTGGCCTGGAGGGGCTTGATGTCCGCGTGCCAAGCAGCCAAGGCGGGGCCATGACCGAGCACGACAACGACCGCGCCTTCT
Organism: Allobosea sp. MMO-172; assembly: GCF_037147855.1. Classification (NCBI taxonomy): domain Bacteria; kingdom Pseudomonadati; phylum Pseudomonadota; class Alphaproteobacteria; order Hyphomicrobiales; family Alloboseaceae; genus Allobosea; species Allobosea sp. MMO-172. Next base: position 18,233 of record NZ_JBBCUM010000015.1, read on the forward strand.
ATGGCCGCCGCAAGGGCAAGGCCCTGCGTGACGGCCAGAGCCATCTGATGGAGCATGTGCTGCCGCGCCTGCGCCTGCCGGAAGGCGAGATCGCCGATCTCAAGGCGCTGTTTCCGCAGCCTGTCGAGGCCGTTAGGCTGGAGATCGGCTTCGGTGGCGGCGAGCATCTGCTGATGCGGATGCGCGAGAGCCCGCAGATCGGCTTCATCGGCGTCGAGCCCTTCATCAACGGCATGGCCAAGTTCCTGGCCGTGGTCGAGCGCGAGGGGCTGACCAATATCCGCGTCTGGGACGACGATGCCGCGCTCCTGCTGCCGCGCTTTCCGGCCGGCAGCCTCGATGCGATCGACCTGCTCTATCCCGATCCCTGGCCGAAGCGCCGCCAGCGCAAGCGCCGCTTCGTCTCCGAGCATACGCTGGGCCTGTTCGCCCGTGCACTGAGGGCCGGCGGGCGCTTCCGCTTCGCCAGCGATATCGACGATTATATCGGCTGGACGCTGTCGCGCCTGATGGCCTCGCCGGATTTCGACTGGACGGACGAGCGCCCGGGCGACTGGCGCACGCCCTATCCCGGCTGGATCCGCACCCGCTACGAGGCGAAGGCGGTGCGCGAAGGGCGCATCTCCAGCTATCTCACGGCTTTGCGTCGCGCATCCTGAGGAAGCCGAGCACGCGCTGGGCGGTGCCCTGGGCGAGATTGCGGAAGCTATCGCGGGCGCGGTCGACCGCCGCCTGCGACTTGCCGAAATCCTTGCGCAGCGAGATCAGCGCTGCGGTGGTGTCCCACGACCAGCCGAGCGCGCGGGCCACCAGCAGCACGGCCTCGCGGTCGCTGCCGAGGATGATCTGCTCGCTCGCCGGCAGGCCGAGCTGAGCCAGCACGGCGACACCGCAGATCGCATGTTCGGTCGCGCCTTCGAGGGCATAGGCACGGACCTTGGCCTCGTCGAGCAGCCCGGCTTCGTTGAGCTCGCGAATTTCGACGAGCGCCGCGCTGATCGCGCCGAGCTCGCCCGGCATCTGGCCGCCGGCCGCGATGGCATCTGCCCCGCGCTCGACCGCGCTGTCGACATCGCCTGCGAGCGTCGGCTCGAGGCTTTCGCTCAAGCGCCGCCGCGCCGAATCCTTGGCGGCGGCCATCAGCTGGGCGACGAGCTCGGCCGGGATGTCGCGCCGCAGGCCCAGCGTCGCCTGGAGCGCATCGTCCTGCGCCGCCCGCATCACCAGCACGCCCATGCCGTGGCGGGAGAAGCGCGCGGTCTGGTTGGCGGCGACAGCATGGGTGACGACGCGCCCGCCACGCAGGATCAGGAAATCGGTGACGGGCTCGCCGAGCTCGGGCCGCTCGGTGATCGCCAGCATATGGTCGCGCCCCTTGGCCGCGGAGACGGCGACGAGGTCCTGGTCGTTCAGGCGCGGCGACTGCACGAGCACGGCACGCGCCACGGCGATCTCGTCGAGCGCGAGCTGGCGGATGACGCCGCTCGGCGCGTTCGGCACCGGCGCGATCCGCTCCGACAATTCGACGCGGGCGCGCAGTTCGATGGCGCGCGACAGGCGTCCGATCACCACGTCGAAGACGCCGACCTGCTCCTCGTCCATATGGACGGCCGTGGCCAGGAACAGGTCCGTCAGCCGCGAGAGGATGTCGGCGCGCTCGTCGCTCGAGCCGCGCAGCATCGTGGATTCGAGATCTCGCAGCAGCGAGCCGACCGCACTCATACCAAGTCCTCAACCGGTATCCCGTTGCGTAATCTGGCACGCGAAGGGTGACCATCGGGTTAGCGCCGCCGCAACCGAGCTTGCATATCGGGGCGATGCGGACTAAATAGCGGCCAACAGCTCTGGTATCGGTTAACGCCGATGATCAAGAGCGGGCCCACCGGCCCGCTCTTTTTTATTGGCCGCGACCCGCCGGAGGCAGACGGAACGGTCTCAGGCCATGAGCGAACCCACCCAAGAGCCGGCAGCGGCAGCCGATCACGAACCCCGCCTCGTCGTCGAGAGCGGCGTGGCGGCGCGCGTCGCCGTGATTATCGAGCCGGCGATCATCGATCTCGGCTATCGACTGGTGCGCGTACGCGTCACCGGCCAGAACGGCTGCACCGTGCAGATCATGGCCGAGCGGCCGGACGGCACGATGAATGTCGAGGGTTGCGAGGAGATCAGCCAGGCGGTTTCGCCGGCGCTCGACGTCGACGACCCGATCCAGGCGGCCTACCACCTCGAAGTCTCGTCGCCGGGCATCGACCGGCCGCTGGTGCGCGCCAGCGATTTCGAGCGCTGGGCCGGCCATCTCACCAAGATCGATACGAGCGAGCCGGTCGCCGGCCGCAAGCGTTTCCGTGGTATTCTGCGCGGCGCCGCCGGCCAGGATGCGCTGCTGACGCGCGACGACGCCAAGAGCGAGGAAGAGCGCGACGTCGCGATTCCAATGCGCGCCATTGCCGAGGCCCGTCTCGTGCTGACCGACGCGCTCATCACCGAGGCGCTGCGCCGCGGCAAGTCCGGCCTGCCGCCGGAAATGCCGCCGGCCGATGACATCGCCGGCCCGAAGAAGGGCCGAGGGAAATCGCTGGGACCGCGGCCGAAGAAGGCCGACACGCAGGCCCCGCAAGAAGACAACGAAGAGGAGTGAGCGTCATGGTCGTCAGCGCCAACCGGCTCGAACTGCTGCAGATCGCCGACGCGGTCGCCCGCGAGAAGTCGATCGATCGCCAGATCGTCGTCGACGCCATGCAGGACGCGATCGCCAAGGCTGCCCGCTCGCGCTACGGCATCGAGACGGACGTCCATGCCGAGATCAGCACCAAGACCGGCGAACTGCGCCTCGCCCGCCATCTCCAGGTCGTCGAGACCGTCGAGAACCCGGCGATCGAGATCACGGTCGACGAGGCCAAGCGCCATAACCCGGCCGCCCAGGTCGGTGACGTCATCGCCGATCCGCTGCCGCCCTTCGATTTCGGCCGCATCGCCGCCCAGTCGGCCAAGCAGGTCATCGTCCAGAAGGTGCGCGAGGCCGAGCGCGACCGCCAGTATGACGAGTACAAGGATCGCATCGGCGAGATCGTCAACGGCGCGGTCAAGCGCGTCGAGTACGGCAATGTCTTCGTCGATCTCGGCCGTGGCGAGGCCATCATCCGCCGCGACGAGATGATCCCGCGCGAGACCTTCAAGGTCGGCGATCGCGCCCGCGCCTATGTCTACGACGTGCGTCGCGAGCCGCGTGGCCCGCAGATCTTCCTGTCGCGCACCCATCCGCAGTTCATGGCCAAGCTCTTCGGCCAGGAAGTGCCCGAGATCTATGACGGTATCGTCGAGGTGAAGGCAGTCGCCCGCGATCCGGGCTCGCGCGCCAAGATCGCCGTGATCTCGCGCGATTCCTCGATCGATCCGGTAGGCGCCTGCGTCGGTATGCGCGGCTCGCGCGTGCAGGCCGTGGTCGGCGAGCTCCAGGGCGAGAAGATCGACATCATCCCGTGGTCGCCTGATGTCGCGACCTTCGTCGTCAACGCCCTGCAGCCGGCCGAAGTCGCCAAGGTCGTGCTCGACGAGGAGGCCGACAAGATCGAGGTCGTGGTTCCCGACGAGCAGCTCTCGCTCGCCATCGGCCGCCGCGGCCAGAACGTGCGTCTCGCCTCGCAGCTCACCGGCTGGGATATCGACATTCTGACCGAAGCCGAGGAGTCGGAGCGCCGCCAGAAGGAATTCGTGCAGCGCACCGACCTCTTCATGAACGCGCTGAACGTCGACGAGACGGTCGGCCAGCTCCTGGCTTCGGAAGGCTTCCGCAATGTCGAGGAGCTCGCCTATGTCGACCTCGCCGAGCTTGCCTCGATCGAGGGCTTCGACGAGGACACCGCCGGCGAGATCCAGAGCCGCGCCCAGGAGCATCTCGCCGCCGTCGAGGCGGAGCTGGACGAGAAGCGTCGCGCGCTCGGTGTCGAGGACGCCTTGCGCGAGGTCGATGGCGTCACCACATCCATGATGGTCGCGCTCGGCGAGAACGATGTGAAGACCGTCGAGGATCTCGCGGGCTGCGCCACGGACGATCTCGTCGGCTGGACCGAGCGCAAGGACGGCGAGACCACCCGTCACTCCGGCTATCTCGACGGGTTCGACCTGTCGCGCCAGGACGCGGAAGCGATCATCATGGCCGCCCGTATCCACGCGGGCTGGGTCGAGGCGCCGGCCGAGGAGCCTGAGGCGGAAGCCGACGAGGCGGCCGAGGCCTGAGCGGGATCGTCGCGATGAAGGCGGCTCGGAACGAGGGACCGGAACGGAGCTGCGTCGTGACGCGGGCCGTGAAGGCGCCTGACGATCTGATCCGCTTCGTCGCGGGACCCGACGGCAGTTTGGTGCCGGATCTCCGGCGCAAGCTGCCCGGGCGTGGCGTCTGGGCGAGCCTCAGCCGCAAGACGGTGGCCGAGGCGATCAAGCGCAAGGCCTTCGAGCGCTCGCTCAAGGCGAAGGTCGCGGTTCCCGCCGACCTTCCGGAGATGATCGATGCGCTGATGCTGCGCGATGCGTTGCAGGCGCTCTCGATGGCCAACAAGGCGGGGCTCGTGATCGCGGGCTTCGCCAAGGTCGAGGCCCTGATCGGCTCCGGCCGCTGCGTCGGCGTTATCGCTGCCAGCGACGGCGCCGAGGACGGCAAGCGCAAGATCGGCCAGGCCGTCAGGCGGCTTGGCGCGGCGCGCGAGGCCGAAGGGCTCAAGGCCCGCGAATTGCCCGTCGTCACGATTTTCGCGGCGGCGGATTTGGAATTGGCGTTGGGGCGGGCACATGTGATACATGCCGCGCTTGCTCCGGGACCGGCGGCCGAGGGTGTGCTCTCCCGCTGGCGTCGGCTCGTCCGGTATCGGACGGACGATACCGCCGCATCCGACCAGAACGACACCGAAGACACGACCGAACCGGCAGGACCGAACGCGGAATGACCGATACCAAGAACCCGGGCGACAAGACACTCTCCGTCAACCCGCCCAAGACCCTGTCGCTGAAGCGGCCTGTCGAGCAGAGCACTGTTCGCCAGAGCTTCTCGCATGGGCGCTCGAAGCAGGTCGTCGTCGAGGTCAAGCGCCGCGCCGCCGGTCACGAGGTCAAGGAGCCCGTCGCGCCGCGTGCGCCGCAGGCTCCGGCTCCGCAGGCTGCCGCGCCGCGCCCCGCGGCCCCGCAGCCGCCCCAGCGCCCGGCCACCAGCATGCTGTTGCGCACCCTCTCCGATGAGGAGAAGGATGCCCGGCAGCGCGCCCTTTCGGAGGCTCGCAGCAGCGAGGCCGAAGCCCGCCGCATCGCCGAGGACGAGGCGCGCCAGCGCGCCGCCGCCGCTGAGCGCGAGCGCCAGGAGCGTGAAGCCGCCGCCGCCCGTCAGCGGCAGGAGGAAGAGCGCCGCCGTCAGGAAGACGACCAGAAGCGCCGCGTCGAGATGGCCGCGCGCCAGCGCGACGAGCAGCCGGTCCGCCCGGCGGCTCCGCCGCCGCAGGCTCGCGAGGCCGCGCCTGCGCCTCAGGCCCCTGCGCCGCAGCCGACCCAGTATTACGGCCGCCCGGCCCCGTCCGGCCCGCGCGAGTTCACCTCGCGTCCGCCGATGCGCGACACCGGCGCCCGCCCGCCGCGGCTCGACGGCCGCCCGCCGCGTTCCGATGCGCCGCGTCCGCCGCGGCTCGACACCTCGGCTCCGGCCGAGCCGGCCGTTGCGCGTCCGGCTCGCCAGGCGCCTTCGGCCAACACCACCCGCAATCGCTCGGATGATGTCGACGTCAAGGCCGCCTTCCGCCGTCCCGGCCTGAGTGCCGGCCCCGGCCGTGGCCCGGCTCCTGCCGCGCCCAAGACGCCCAAGACCACCAACGACAAGCCCCGCGGTCGTCTGACGCTCGCCACCGCCACCGGTGGTGACGATGAGCGGACACGCTCGGTCGCCTCGTTCCGCCGGCGCGTGCAGCGCATGACCGGCCATCGTGCGTCGGATGCCCAGAAAGAGCGCGTGATGCGCGAGGTGATCATCCCCGAGACGATCACCATCCAGGAACTCGCGAACCGCATGACGGAGCGCGGCGTCGACGTCATCCGCCTGCTGATGAAGCAGGGCGCGATGCACAAGATCACCGACGTGATCGACGCCGATACCGCCCAGCTCATCGCCGAGGAAATGGGCCACACCGTCAAGCGCGTCGCCGAATCCGACGTCGAGGAAGGCCTGTTCGACACGCCGGACACCGATGAGACCCTGGAGTCGCGGCCGGCGGTCGTGACCATCATGGGCCATGTCGACCACGGCAAGACCTCGCTGCTCGACGCGATCCGCAAGACCAAGGTCGTCACCGGCGAGGCCGGCGGCATCACCCAGCATATCGGCGCCTATCAGGTGACGACGCCGCTGGGCAGCCAGGTGACCTTCATCGATACCCCCGGCCACGCCGCCTTCACCGCCATGCGCGCCCGCGGCGCCAAGGTGACGGACGTCGTCGTGCTGGTCGTCGCGGCGGATGACGGCGTCATGCCGCAGACGGCCGAGGCGATCCATCACGCCAAGGCGGCCGGCGTGCCGCTGATCGTCGCGATCAACAAGGTCGACAAGTCCGACGCCAACCCGGATCGCGTCCGCGCCGAACTGCTCCAGTACGAGATCCAGGTCGAGACGCTGGGCGGCGAGACGCTCGAAGTCGAGGTGTCCGCCAAGACCGGCCACAACCTCGACAAGCTGCTCGAGGCGATCTCGCTTCAGGCCGAACTGCTCGACCTCAAGGCCAATCCCGATCGCGCCGCCGAAGGCACGGTCATCGAGGCCAAGCTCGATCGTGGCCGCGGCCCGGTCGCGACGGTTCTCGTCCAGCGCGGCACGCTGCGCACCGGCGACATCGTCGTGGCGGGTGCCGAATGGGGCCGTGTCCGCGCCCTGATCGCCGATACCGGCGCGCAGGTGAAGGAGGCTCCGCCCTCCATGCCGGTCGAGGTTCTCGGCTTCAACGGCACGCCCGAGGCCGGCGACCGCGTCGCGGTGGTCGAGTCCGAGGCCCGTGCCCGCGAGATCACCGATTACCGCGAGCGTCAGCGTCGCGACCGCCTCGCCGCCCGCGGCGCGGCTTCGGGCGCCGGCCGTTCGCTCGCCGAGATGATGCGCGAGCTCAAGGAAGGCGCCGGCCGCAAGGAGTTCCCGCTCGTCGTCAAGGGCGACGTGCAGGGGTCCGTCGAAGCCATCGTCGGCGCGCTCGAGAAGGTCGGCAACGACGAGGTGCGCGCCCGCGTGCTGTCGTCGGGTGTCGGCGCCATCACCGAGTCGGATGTCACGCTCGCCCAGGCTTCGGGCGCGGTGGTCGTCGGCTTCAACGTGCGCGCCCATAAGGAAGCGCGCGAGGCGGCCGACCGGGCCGGCGTCGAGATCCGCTACTACAACATCATCTATAACCTCATGGATGACGTTAAGGACGCGATGTCGGGCCTGCTGGCGCCGACGCTGCGCGAGACCATGCTCGGCAACGCGACGATCCTCGAGATCTTCAACGTCTCGAAGGTCGGCAAGATCGCCGGCTGCCGCGTCACCGACGGCACGATCGAGCGCGGCGCCAATGTCCGCCTGATCCGCGACAACGTCGTGGTTCACGAGGGCAAGCTCGGCCAGCTCAAGCGCTTCAAGGACGATGCCAAGGAAGTCGTGGCCGGCCAGGAATGCGGCATGGCCTTCGAGAACTACCAGGACATGCGTGCCGGCGACGTGATCGAGTGCTATCGCGTCGAAGAGATCAAGCGCAGCCTCTGAAGGCTGCGCTTCCTGAAACAGCGCGTCATGGCCGGGCACTGCCCGGCCATCTCGTGACGAGAAGAGCGCGTCCAGCGCCTTATCATCCTGAGACGGTGGGCCAGGCCCGCCGGGGCGTTTGGTCCGGTCCGATCCCGGAGAAACGAGTATCATGGCTAAACCTGCAAAACCCTCAGGCCCGTCCCAGCGGCAATTGCGTGTCGGCGAACTGATCCGCCATGCGCTGGCCGAGATGCTGGCGCGCGGCGATATCCATGACGACGTGCTGGCGAAGCATGTCGTGACCGTGCCGGAGGTGCGCCTCTCGCCGGATCTCAAGCTCGCGACCTGCTACATCATGCCGCTCGGCGGGCTGGACATCGCGCCCGTGCTCAAGGCGCTCGACGCCAACAAGCGCTACCTGCGCGGCGAGATCGCCCATCGCGTGAACCTGAAATACGCGCCGGACCTGCGTTTCCGTGCCGATGAGAGCTTCGCCGAGGCCGAGCGCATCGATGCGCTGCTCGATACCGAGGCCGTGCGCCGCGACACGCAGGTCCAGCGCCTCAGGATCGACCAGGACCAAGAAGACCAGACGCCCGAAGACGACCGTGACGATGACCGCTGAGAATCCCTCCGACGCCGCCCCGAACCAGGATGCCGCCTTGGCGCCGCGTCCGAAGAAGCGCGACATCCATGGCTGGGTCATCCTCGACAAGCCGATCGGCATGACCTCGACCCATGCGGTCAGCGTCGTGAAGCGCGCCTTCGGCGCCAAGAAGGCCGGCCATGCCGGCACGCTCGATCCGCTGGCCTCCGGCCTGCTGCCGATCGCGCTCGGCGAGGCAACCAAGACCGTCCCCTTCGTGATGGATGGCCGCAAGGCCTATCAGTTCACCGTCGCCTGGGGCACGCAGACCAATACCGACGATACCGAGGGCAGCGTCATCGCGACCTCGGACAAGCGCCCGGACGAGGCCGCGATCGCAGCCCTGCTGCCGCGCTTCACCGGCACGATCCTGCAGACGCCGCCCAAGTTCTCGGCGATCAAGATCGCCGGCGAGCGTGCCTATGACCTCGCCCGCGACGGCGAGGAGGTCGAGCTGGAAGCGCGCCCCGTCGAGATCGATGCACTGCGCATCGTCAGCCATGACGGCGCCACCACGACCTTCGAGGCCGAATGCGGCAAGGGCACCTATGTCCGCGCCATCGCCCGCGATCTCGGCCTCGCGCTCGGCTGTCTCGGCCATGTCGCGCATCTGCGCCGCACCCGCGTCGGGCCGTTCACGGTCGCGGACGCCGCCAGTGTCGAGACCCTGCGCGAGAGCCCGGAAAGCGCGCTGACGGCCCTCCAGCCGGTCAAGGCGGCGCTGACGCTGATCCCGGAGATCGTGCTTCACCGCGACGCCGCCGCCCGCCTCAAGCGCGGCCAGAGCGCCCTGCTGCGCGGCGCCGGAGCCCCGATCGAGCTGGAAGCTGCCTATGCCACCTGCGCGGGCACGCTGGTCTCGACGGGTTCTGTCCAGAACGGCGAGTTCGTCCCCCACCGCGTCTTCAATCTCTGAGATTGTTGGGCATCACAAGGCGTCATGCTCGGGCCTGACCCGGGCATCTCGTGCCGGAAGGGGCCCCAGACGCCTTTTTGTCCGTAAGTTCTCGGGCCTGCGCTTCGCTCCGCCAGAGAACGACGGCTGAGCGGCCTCAGGCCGCCCGCTTCAGCCCGTCCCGCGCCCAGATCGCGCCGAGCGCCGCCACCAACGCGTCGATATCGGCGTCGGAATGGAAGGGCGAGGGCGTGATCCGCAGCCGCTCCGTGCCGCGCGGCACGGTCGGGTAGTTGATCGGCTGGACATAGATGTCGAAGCGGGCGAGCAATTCGTCGCTGATTGCCTTGCAGGCCTTCGCCTCGCCGACCATTACCGGCACGATATGGCTGGGATTGGCCAGATGCGGGATGCCGGCCGCATCGAGCCTGGCGCGCAAGGCCGCGACGCGGTCCTGCTGGCGCTCGCGCTCGGCCGAGCTTTCCTTGAGATGCCGGATCGCGGCGATCGCTCCTGCCGCCACGGCCGGCGGCAACGAACTGGAGAAGATGAAGCCGGAGGCGAAGCTGCGGATGAAGTCGCAGAGCGCGGCCGAGCCGGTGATATAGCCGCCGATCACGCCATAGGACTTCGCCAGCGTGCCCTGGATCAGGGTCAGCCGGTCGGTCAGCCCCTCGCGCTCCGAGATGCCGCCGCCGCGCGCGCCGTAGAGCCCGACGGCATGGACCTCGTCGATATAGGTCATCGCACCAAACTCATCGGCGATGTCGCAGAATTCCTTGATGGGCGCGATGTCGCCATCCATCGAATAGACCGACTCGAAGGCGATCAGCTTCGGCCGATTTGGGTCGAGCGCCGCGAGCTTCCGGCGCAGATCGGCCGGGTCGTTATGGGCGAAGATGTGCTTCTCGGCGCGCGAATGGCGGATGCCCTCGATCATCGAGGCATGGTTCAGCCCGTCCGTCAGCACGATGCAGCCGGGAATGCGCGCGGCCAGCGTCGAGAGCGAGGCCCAGTTCGAGACGTAGCCGGAATTGAAGATCAGCGCGGCTTCCTTGCCGTGCAGGTCGGCGAGCTCGCGCTCCAGCAGGACGTGGTAATGGTTGGTGCCGCCGATATTGCGCGTGCCGCCGGCGCCGGCGCCGCTGCCGTCGAGCGCCTCGTGCATCGCGGCGAGCACCCTCGGATGCTGGCCCATGCCGAGATAGTCGTTCGAGCACCAGACGGTGACGTCGCGCGGGCCGCTCTCGCCATGATAGGTCGCGAGCGGAAAGCGGCCGGCCTGGCGTTCCAGATCGGCGAAGACGCGATAGCGGCCTTCGCGGCGCAACCCGTCCAGCTCTTCGCGGAAGAAACTCTCGAAATCCATTCCAGCCTCCTGCGGCGCGCCTCTCCTAGGCCTTTCGGGCCGTTTGCGGAATGGTGCGCGGTGTCGCGGCTGGAATCGTTCTACTGTGACTGCCCGGCCAGTTCCAGAATCGTTTCGATGAGCACGCGGATGGCGATGCCGGCATCCGCCTCGGTCATGTTCTCCAGCGGCGAGTGGCTGATGCCCTTCTCGTTACGCACGAAGAGCATGGCGACGGGCGCCACCTGCGCCATCGCCATGGCGTCGTGTCCGGCGCCTGAAGGCAGGCGCCGGCCGGCGAGATTGCTTCCGGTGCGGGCGATGCCGGCGGCGAGGGCATCCTGCAGCCTGGGCTCCATCGGCACGGCCGCGGCGTTGGCATAGGGGATGATCTCAAGGCCGACGCCGCGTCGCTCCGCGATCGCGGCGAAGCGCTTGCGGATTTCCGCATCCATCGCCGCGAGCGTCTCGTCCTTCGGCGCGCGGAAATCGATGGTGAACTCGGCTGCGCCGGGGACGACATTGGTCGCGCCGGGCTCCGGCCGGAGCACGCCGACCGTGCCGACCGCAAGCTCATGCGCGCCGGCGATCTGCTCCAGCGCCAAGGCCATCTCGGCCGCCGCGGTCAGCGCGTCCTTGCGCAGCGCCATCGGCACGGTGCCGGCATGGCCCGCCTCGCCGGTGACGCGCACGCGTGCCCGGCTCTGGGCGTTGATGGCGGTGACGATGCCGACCGGCTCGTTCTCCGCCTCCAGTACTGGCCCCTGCTCGATATGTACTTCGAGATAGGCCTGGATCGAGCCGGGCTTGCGCGCCAGCGCCGCGATCCCTGCCGGGTTGCCGCCGAAGGCGACCAGGGCCTCGCCGAGCTTCACGCCCTCGCTGTCGCGCGCCTCCAGCCAGGCCGGGTCATAGGCCCCCGCCAGCGCTTCGGAGGTCGAGAGATGCGTGGGAAAGCGGACATTCTCCTCGTCTCCGAAGCCGATTACCTCCACCGGGAAGGGCAGATTGATCCCGGCATCGCGTAGCGCCTGCACGGCCAGGATGCCGGCGACGACGCCGAGATTGCCGTCGAAGCGCCCGCCATCCTTCACCGTGTCGATATGCGAGCCGATCAGCACCGCAGGCTGACCCGGCACGGTGCCCTCGCGCCGCCCCTGCACCGAGCCGGCGGCATCGATGAAGGCGGTCAGCCCCGCGACCTCCATCGCGCCCTTGACCCATTCCGCCGCCTGCTTGTGCGCGGGCGAGAGATAGAGCCGCGTCAGCTTGCCGGGCTCGTCGCTGAAGCGGTTGAGGCCGGCCAGCGCGGCGAAGGCACGGGCACCGAGGACGGCGGCGGAGGGGAGCGTCTGCGTCATGCCGCCAAGCTAGATCAGGGTTCTGAAAACTGCGACGGGCAATTTCGCCAAGCAGCTTCTCCCCGGCGGCATGCTCCGCCCCCCGCTCGCCCTCGCTTCAGTAGGTCGCGCGGCCGCCCGAGAGGTCGAACACGCCCGCCGTGGTGAAGCTGTTCTCGGCCGAGGCCAGGAAGGCGACCATCGCGGCGACCTCGTCGGGCAGCAGGAAGCGCCCGCGCGGGATCTTCGCCAGCATGTAGCCGATATGCTCTTCGCTCATCTGGTCGAAGATGCGGGTGCGCGCCGCCGCCGGGGTGATGCAGTTCACCGCGATGTCCTTGTCGGCGAGCTCCTTGCCGAGCGACTTCGTCAGCGCGATCACCGCCGCCTTCGAGGCCGAATAGGCCGAGGCGTTGGGATTGCCCTCCTTGCCTGCGATCGAGGCGACCAGGACGATGCGGCCGTAGTTGCGCTTGACCATGCCGGGGATGACCGAGCGGCAGCAATGCAGCGTGCCGTCGACATTGAGCTTCATGACGCGGGCCCAGTCTTCCAGCGGGTATTCCCAGGTCTTGTGGTTGGGCCCGGCGATGCCGGCGCTGGTGACGAGGATGTCGATGCTGCCATGCTGGGCTTCCAGCGCGTCGCTCGCCTTCTGGACGGCGTCGGCATCGGTCACGTCGACGCCGACGCCGATCGCGCCATGGCCGATTTCGCTGGCGGCCTTGGCTGCGAGAGCCGCATCGACATCCCAGATCGCGACCGTCGCGCCGCTCTGGGCGAAACGCTCGGCGACGGCGCGGCCGATACCTTGCGCCCCGCCGGTTACGATGGCGACGCGCTTTTTTAAATCGATTTGGTTCATGCCCAGCCCTCTCGAACGTCTTCTGCGACGCGAACCCTAACTGGCCCGATGAGGACCGGCCAGAGGGCGCGGCCGTTTCGGAGAAATGTGCAGGGCGGCCATGCAAATCGTTAAGGACGATGGCGGAACGATCGCGGCAGGGTGGCGTTTCTCCCGTGCCGGTCAGGGCAGGATTTGTGCCGGAACGACGCCGTGCCCGCGAGGAGCAACGCTGCGGTCGGCGTTATCGCCCCGGTCCGGTACAAAGCCTTGTTGCTGCAAGAGGATAGTCGTTAACGAGCCTGCGTGTATGGCAGGAACAAGCCATTCACCTTTCAGCCCGGTTTGCCTTGACCCCAAGGCCGGGGCGACCAAGAGAATGGTGCCATTCTGAATGGGCCGTGTGCCTCTCATCGAGATTATCGTGCGCGCAACCGCCTCCATCACGATCGCCAGCGAAGCCGGAAGCCGGAAGCGTCCGGGCTATGCCAAACGCGACATCGGCGGCATCGGCGTCGCGGTGATGGAGCGCGACGCGGCGGTCGCCGAAGTGGTCGATGCGATGTCGACCGGCGGCCATGTGAAGCTGGCCTTCTGCAACGCGAACCTGGTGAATGTCGCCGCGGGCAATGCCGCCCTGCAGCGCAGCCTCGCGACCTTCCTCGTGCTCGCCGACGGTATCGGCGTCGATCTCGGCAGCTGGCTCCTCTATGGGAAGCCCTTCCCGGCGAATCTCAACGGCACCGATTTCTTCCCCTCGCTCTTCGCCGAGGTCCGGCGCCCGCTGCGTATCGCCCTGCTCGGCGGCCGGCCCGGCGTCGCCAATCGCGCGGTCGCGCGGCTGACGCAGCGCTATCCGGAGCACCATTTCAGCGTGGTCTCGCACGGCTATTTCACGGCCGAAGAGGAGCCGCTCCTGCTGGATGGACTGAAGGCGGACCGTCCGGACCTGCTGCTGGTGGCCATGGGCAATCCGATTCAGGAACGTTTCATCGCCGACAAGCTCGGTCCGCAGCATTGCTCCGTTGCCGCCGGTGTCGGTGCGCTGTTCGACTTCTTCGCCGACGAGGTGCAGCGCGCGCCGGAGCTCGTGCGCAAGCTGCGGCTCGAATGGATGTTCCGCCTCTGGCTCGAACCACGCCGGCTCTGGCGGCGCTATGTGCTCGGAAATCCCGCTTTCCTCCTGCGCATCGCCCGGCAATATGCCACGGGCGGCCGACGAAGCGGGTGAGACACAGGCGTTGAGCGCGACCTATGCCCTGGCGACACCGAGCTACAGGGGCGATATCGAGCGTTGCCGGCTGCTCTGCGCCAGCGTCGATCGCTTCGTCACCGGCCATGCGGTCCACTATCTCCTGATCGAGGATCGCGACGTCCCGCTCTTCCGGGATCTCGAAGGGCCGCGCCGGCGCATCCTGCCGGAATCGCAGTTGCTGCCAGGCTGGCTGAAGCCGCGTCCCGATCCGCTGAGTTTCGGCAAGCGCCGGCTCTGGACTGGGGTGCAGGCGCTGGCGCGCGGCATCCCGCCGCTGCGCGGCTGGCATGCCCAGCAGCTTCGGAAATTCGCCATTGCCAAGGCCTGCTCGGAGGATGTCATCCTCTTCGCCGATTCCGACATGCTCTTCGTGCGGCCCTTCGATCTGGCGAGCCTGGAACAGGACGGGAAGATCCGGCTCTACAGCAAGCCCGGCGCGATCACTTCCGACATGCGAGAACGGCATGTGCCATGGTGCGAGAACGCGGCCTCGCTTCTCGGTCTCGGCAGGCCGGTTTTTCCGAGCCCCGACTACATCAACATGGTGAGCTGGCGCCGCGCGGTCGTGCTCGACCTCCTCGACCATGTCGAGCGCCGCAGCGGGCGGGACTGGGTATCGGCCATCGCCGGCCGGCGCCGCTTTTCCGAGTATGTTATCTATGGCTGCTATGTCGAGCGCCTGCTCGGCCTGGAAGCGGCGGGGCATTGGGCAGCCCCGCAGGAGCTCTGCAAGTATTACTGGTTCAGCGAGGACGTGGCCGGCTTCGAGCAGCTCGAGTCCTTCGAGGAGGTTCTGGAGCCCTGGCAGGTCGCCGTGGCCGTGCAGTCCTTCATCGATCAGCCGCTGGAGCGGATCCGAGACCTGTTCGAGCGGCAGGCCCGGAGCTGATTTCACGCCTGCGCGCGCGCCAGCAGCCTGTAGGTGAAGGCCGCGGAGGCGACATAGACCAGCGCGAAGACGGCATTCATCCAGACTGCCCAGGCACCGTCCGAGCCGAAACGCAGCATGATCGCCGAGATCAGGAGCGCCTTCAGGCCCGTCAGCAGGCTCAGCAATGCGATGCGCGAGCCCGTGCGTTCGCGCGCATAGAGCAGCTCGGCGTGATACTCGACGAGATTGCGGAAGGCCGGGACCAGCAGCATCGGCGCGAACAGATAGGTCGCTTCCGAGACATTGCGCCCGAGCAGGTTCGGGAACGGCATCAGCGCGACGATGACAGCGACGAGTCCGCCGATCGAGACCAGCGCGATGCCGGCCTCATAGGCCGCCAGGCGCTTGAAACCGCCGATGCCGCGATCCGTCATGATCTTCTGGACGAGCATCTGGTTGAAGCTGCGCACCGGCATGGCGGTGAGGTCGATCACCCTGAGCGCGATGGCGTAGAGGCCGGCGGTGCGCTCGCCGGCAAGCCCCAGCACGAGCAGCTTGTCGAGCTCGGACTGGACATAGAACACGATATCGGCCGTGCCTGCGAAGACGGCGTCCGCCATGCGGCGCGGATAGAGGCTGCGCACGAAGCGCCAGCGCGCTCTCGGCAGGAACGCGACGAACGCGATCAGCGCGCTCGCCATGGTCGCCCCGCAATAGGCGAAGGCCCAGATCTCCAGGCTGGCATGGCCGAAGCCGGCGAAGAGCAGGGCCGCGATCGTTCGCAGGCCGGAGCCGATGACGACGAGCAGCGCCGCCTGCCGGAAGCGCCGCAGGCCGTTATTGACGATGGCGACGACCTCGACGAGCCGCCAGCCCAGCACTTCCGCGACGATGATGACGGCGAAGGGCAGGAGCGCGAGGCGCTCCGCGAAGAGCAGCAGATAGGCCGCGCCGGCCGCCGCGACGATCAGCGGCAGCGACAGGGCGGAGAGGCCCGCGAAGCCCGAGAGATAGGCGCCAAGCAGCCGCGGCTTGACGGTGGCGACCCGGTAGAGCGGCGAGATGAATCCGAAGGCGAGCAGCCGCGACAGGATGAGCCCGGTCGAGGACGCCGTGGCGAACAGACCGAATTCGCCGAGGGTCAACGTATTCGCAACGATGAGGAAGTAGACAAGGGAGATCACGAGCCGGCCGGCGGAGCCGCTCAGGATGGTGAGGTAGGCGAAGATGGTGGCGCGATCCGGCAGCATGACCCGTTTCCGCGACGGCTGGCCCATCGCGTGCCTTTGCGTTGCAGCATGACGATCACCTCTTAGACCAGAGGCGTTGAACGACCCTAAACGACACGGAAGCGTCCCGATTGACCAAGCGGAAAGCCGAACCGGACCCGAATGAGGCCTTGCAGACGCGCCGCGGCGTGCTGCGTGGCGCGTCCGCCTGTCTGTTGACCGGCGCCATGACGGGCACCGCTGCGTCCACCGTGCGGCCGATCCCGCTCGGCTCCGCGGCGGAGATCGGCACCTTCCGCGGGGACGTGCGCTATCGCGACGCGCTGAAGCGCTATTGCGATGTCATCGTTCCCATGAACGACCTGAAATGGGAGGCGCTGCGGCACGACAAGGCGCGTTTCGATTTCTCCGGCGCCGACGAGCTCGTCGCTTTCGCCGAGGCGAACGGGAAGGTGCTGCGCGGCCATACGCTGCTCTGGGGCGAGGCGCTGCCGAGCTGGACCAGGGAGATGACGACGCGGGCCGAGGCCGAGCGCGAGCTGGTCAAGCACATCGAGAACGTGGTCGATCGCTACAAGGGCAGGATCGCGACCTGGGACGTGGTCAACGAGGTCATCCGATACGAGCCCGAGCCCGGCCAGCCCTGGCGCGACACGATCTGGCAGCGCCTGCTCGGGCCGGAGCATGTCGAGATCGCCTTCCGCACGGCGGCGCGGGTCGACCCGAAGGCCCGGCTCGTCCTCAACGACTACCATTTCGAGGAGCCGGTCCCCAGCGCCGCCGCGCGGCGCAGGATCGCGCTCGATATCTGCCGCCGCCTGAAGGACAAGGGCATCCCGGTCCACGGCGTCGGCATGCAGGCCCATCTCTATGCCGACAAGGGCATCGACGTGGACGGCGTGCAGCGTTTCATGCGCGATCTCGATGCGCTCGGTCTCGATGTCGAGATCACCGAGCTCGACGTCATCGACTGGAAGCAGCCCGCCGACGCGGCGCAGCGCGACAGGACTGCGGCCGCCCTGGTCTCGACCTTCCTGGAGGCGGTGGTCTCGGCCAAGCGGCCGAAGGCGATCGTCACCTGGGGGCTGACCGACCGCTATTCATGGATTCACGAAACCTTCCCGCGCAAGGACGATGCCCGTGCCCGGCCCCTGCCGCTTGATGCCGATTACCGGCCCAAGCCGATGATGGCCGTGCTCGAGCGCTACCGGCGCGGGGTCGCGTGATACGGGACAGTGAAACCTAGCGTCATGTTCACCACCGGGCCCGCCACGAGCGAAGCACAGGACAAGCCGGACGGCCGCGAGCGGCCGGCTGCCTCCGTGCCTGCGCAGTTTGCGCGGCTCGCCGATCCCGCCTGGATTCTCGGGACGCTCTGGGCGCGGCGCGGGCTGATCGTGCTGATGGCGGTGCTCGGCTTGGCGCTCGCCATTCTCGCCGGCCTGCTGATGGCGCCGAAATACGTCTCGACCGCGCAGCTCTTCATCGATCCGCGCGATCTGCGCGTGCTCCAGAACGACGTTGCTCCCAACGCCGTCGGCAGCGATCCGACCTCGATCACCGGCTATCTCGAAAGCCAGGCGCGCGTGATCGCCTCCGACAGCATCAAGTCGCGGGTCGTGGAGCGACTCGGCCTCGATCGCGACCCCGATTTCGGCGGAGCCTCGGCGGGCTTTCTCGCGCGTTTGCTGGGCACCGATACCGGTCCGTCCTCGAAAGCGACGCTCTACGCGCTGGCGGCGCTCGATCGTACGGTCTCCGTCCGCCGCGGCGAGCGCACCTTCGTCATCGACATTTCCGCCACGGCGCGGGATCCGGACAAGGCGGCCAGGATCGCCAATGCGCTGGCGGAGGCCTATCTGGAAGACCAGGCCGCGGTGCGCGCCGAAGCCGCGCAGAAGGCGACATCCGCACTGACCAGCCGCCTTGAGGAACTGCGCAACCGCCTGCGCATCGCCGAGGAGAAGGCGGAGAAATACAAGGAAGCCAACAATATCGTTGGCGTCGGTGGTCGTTCGCTGGGTGAGGAGCAGCTTTCGCTCAACAATGCGCAGCTCGTCGCCGCCCGCACGCGTGCGACCGAGGCCAAGGCGAAATACGACCAGATCGCCGGCACCCGCGCCTCCAGCATCGAGGCCGGAGCCATTCCGGAAGCCGTCGCCTCCAACACGATGACCGCCTTGCGTTCCCAGCTCGGCGCGGCGCTGGCCCGTGAAGCCGATCTCGTCTCCTCGCTCGGCGCGCGTCATCCGGCGCTCGCCTCGGCACAGTCGCAGGTGCGCGATGCCCGCCGCCAGATCAATGACGAACTTGCCCGCATCGGGCGCGCGGCCAAGGCCGAATACGACCGTGCCGTCGAGGCCGAGCGTCAGCTGGCCCGCCGCGTCGAGCAGCTCACCGCCGGACAATATGCCGCCAGCCGGGCCTCGGTGCAGTTGCGCGAGCTCGAGCGCGAGGTCGAATCCTCGCGCGCCATCTATGACGCGTTCCTGAGGCGCGCCCGCGAGACGGGCGAACTCGGCGGGATCGACACCACCAATGCCCGCGTCATCAGCCCGGCCATGCCGCCGCTGGAGAGGAGCGGCATCAGCCGCAGGACGCTGGCGCTGCTCGGCGCCTTCGGCGGTGGCGGCGCGGGCGTCCTGCTCGCGCTGGGCCTCGCTATCTTCGCCGCGCCGCGCCCGTCGGAGCCGCCGCCGACTCCGAGGCGCAAGCCGTTCTGGCGCCGCGCGCCGCGCCCGGTTGCCACCACCGAACCGGTCGAGAGCGAGCGCCCAGCCCCAGCCCCGGAGCCTGGGCGGGCTGTCGCAGTGACGCCGCCGCCACCCCCGGCGGCGACGCCCGAGCCGCCTCCGCCGCCGCCGCAGCCGGCCCAGACCGGGGCAAGGCCGGTGAACTGGCGGCGCCTCATGGCGATCCCGGGTGGCTCGGCGAAGCGCGCCGCCAATCCTCCGGACGCCGCGCCTGTTCCCGAAGCAGCCCCGCAACCTGTTTCCGAGCCGGTTTCCCTGCCGAGGCTCGGCACCATCCCGCAGGTGCGCAACCGCCGCTGGCGGCGCGACGTGGCCGAGGCGCGCTCGGTCTTCCAGGGACAGGCCCATCTCGTCGATGTCATCGACAAGCCGCAATCCGGCTTCGCAACCGCCATTGCCGCGACCCGTCGCGCGCTGGCCGGCGCCGCAGGCGGCGAGCAGCGCCGCCGCATCCTGGTCGTCGGCCTGGAGCCGCAGGCGGGTGCGACGACGCTCGCCCTCAATCTGGCGCTCGATGCGGCGCAGTCGGGCCTGCCGGCGCTGCTGGTCGATGCCGCCGGCGGTGCTCATGGCCTCACGCCGGACTTTGCGGCGGATGCATCGGTCGGGCTCGGCGATGTCATGTCCGGTCAGGCGGCGCTCGGCCGCGCAATCATGAAGGACGAGGGCACCGGCCTGACCTTCATGCCCTATGCGGGCGTGATCCCGCCGGCTGGCGCCGGCTCGCTGCGGACGGGCGCCTTCGCGGCGACGCATCGCTTCGGGCCGGTCATCGTGGATGGCGGCCCTGTGAAGGCGGACGGCCTGATCGGGCGCTTCGCCGAGGTGGTGGACGATATCGTGCTGGTCGCGCGCGACGATAAATCCGCCAGGACCATGGCCGAGCGCCTGAAGGCACAGCTCGGATCGCAAGCGGTCAAGCTGCGTGGACTCGTGATCAACCTGGCTTGAGCACCGCGGCCGGGCGCGATCCGGTCAGTTCTTCTCGGGCTTGCGGTACTGCTCGTTGGCGACGCCGAATTCCGACATCAGGCGACCGGCCGCAACCTGGGCATGGTAGAGGCCGATCAGCCCGGAACGGGTGCGGATTCCCAGCGCGAGGCCGCGCGGAACTGACGCGGCGAGCAGCGCGAGCGATTTCGCCAGTACGCGAAGCCGCCCGCCTGGCCCCGGATTCTGCCGTCTTTCGATCGCCGCCGAGATCGCGCCGTTCCGCAGGCCGCGTGCATGGATCCAGCCGAACTCGCTGCGTCGCGCCGGCATGGTTTCGCGCTGCGCGGCCTCCTGCACCCACCAGAAGCGGAAGCCTGCCGCCTTGGCGCGGGTGAAGAAATCCGTATCGCCGCCGCCGGTGAAGTCGAAGCTTTCGTCGAGGAAGGGGAAGCCCAGCGTGTCGAGCACGCTGCGCCGGATCAGGTAATTCGCGCTCGAATAGAGCATCGGCACCGGGCCGCTGGTTCCGTAATGCGAGCGGAACACCGGGTGCGCCGAGAGCCAGGCGCGCGAGGCATCCGCGAAGACGGCCGTGACCGAGCCGCCGAACAGGTCGGCCGGCGCCATGCGGGCTGCGGTGACGAAGGCGTCGAGCCAGCCGGGCTCGGCCTCTTCGTCGTCGTCGATGCCCAGCACCTGCTCCAGTGCCGGAAAGTGCGTCAGCGCGCAGCGCCAGGCCGCGTTATAGGCCTTGCAGTTGCCTTGCCGCGGCTCGACAATGACGAAACCCTTGAACAGGCCTGCTGCGTGCAGGGCGCTGGCGCGGGCCGCGCCGGCCCGCTCGATGCCCTCGTTCTCGACCACGATCACCGCGAAATCATGCCCGCCTTGCTGGTTGGCGAGCGAGCGTAGCGTTGCCTCGAGCATGTCCGGGCGCTTGAAGGTCGGAACGCAGACCACGCTTGTGATGCCCGCCAGAGCCTCCGGCGCCGAGCCGGCGACGATCTCGAAGCTCTCGGGCATGGTGAAGACCGCAGGGGCGGAAGGATTCCGACCAGCCCCCGGCGCACCCTCTCGAATCTGGCTGGCCATCGTCATCGCCCGAAAACTAGGCCGTTCCAGCTTAAAGTTCCGTGTTTGCCGTCGCCGAAACGGGCCCCGATCCGGCGAGCTCCCGTTGATCATAGTCAAGGACGCGGCTTGACCTGCCCGGCCATTGGGAGGAGTGGAATATCACCTGCCGACGAGCTCTCCTTCTTGCGCCTCGCTTTCCTGACCTCGCTGATCCCGGTCGCCCGGCCGGATACCGGTTTCGAGATCGCCAATGCGGCGATCCTGAAGGCGTTGCGCGATGCCGGGCATGACGTCGCCGCGATCGGCTTCCTGCGCCCCGGCGAGGCCCCGGCCGAGCCGGAGCAGGCCGTCGTCCTCGCCGAGGCCGATATCGAGAACGCGGTCGTGCCCGCCGGGCAGAAACTGCGCTGGCTCGCGGCGGCCCTGCGACTGGGGATGCCGATCGCCTGCGCGAAGCTCCGGCTGATCGGGGAGGGGCGCCTCGTCGAGGCCGTGACGGCGCAGGGGCCATTCGATGCGCTGATCCTGAATTCGGTGCTCCTGCCCGGTGCCTTCCCGGAGCTCACGCGGATCGCCCCTTGCATCCTCGTCGAGCACAATATCGAGCATGTCTCGGCCGGCCAGAATGCCGACCATGCCGGAAACCCGGTCCTGAGCTGGCTCTACCGGCGCGAGGCGCGATTGCTGGAGCGGCTGGAGCGCGGGCTCTGGGACGAGGCGCGCTTCATCTGGACCTTGGCGGAAGAGGATCGCCGGGCGCTCGGCCCGGCCTATCGGCAGAAATCCTGTGCCCTGCCGCTGGTCTCAGGCGATCCGGCGGCGAGCCCGCCGGACGATCGCGACGAAGCCCCGGCCTTCGATATCGGGATGATCGGGACCTGGACCTGGGGCCCGAATCTGATCGGCCTCGAATGGTTCCTGCGCGAGATCTGCCCGCTCTTACCGGATGATATCCGCATCGCCGTCGCCGGCCGCGTGCCGCCGGAGCTGCGGCCGCCGCCCGGCGTCACGCTGGTCGGGCGCGTGCCCTCGGCCGAGCATTTCCTGCGCTCCTGCCGCCTCGTGGCGCTGTCGAGCCGGGCCGGCACCGGTGTGCAGCTGAAGACGATCGAGACGATGCAATACGGCCTGCCGGCGGTTGCGACGCCCCTGTCCTGCAGGGGTTTCACGGCCTTGCCCGCCAATTTCACTCTCGCCGACACGCCCGCAGACTTCGCCCGGATGCTGGTGGAGCGCGTCGCGGCGATCCGCGCCGGCGACCGGCAGCGCATCGATGGCGCTGCCTTCCTGGCAGGACAGCGGAAGGCGCTCGCGGAAGGGCTCGCGCAGGGGCTTGCCGCCGCGCAGCCGTAGGCTGGTTATTCCGCGGGCAGCTTGCGGCGGCCGATCAGCCCGAAGATCGGCCCGGCCGACACCATCACCAGGAAGACGCGGATGATGTGATGGGCCGCCACGAAGGCGACTTCGGTATGGAGCGCCAGCGCGATCAGGCTCATCTCGGCGAGGCCGCCCGGCGAATAGGCCAGGATCAGCGGGACATGGCCGTGCACGGAGACGAGCGCCACGAGCCAGGCGAAGCCCAGCGTCAGCGCCAGCAGGATCGCGGTCGAGCCGACCGAGAGCAGGAGCACGCGCAGGATGATGCGCGGCGCCGTGCCGACGAAGCGGCAGCCGATCGTCACGCCGAGCACGAGCTGCGCCGCATTGACGATCTCCGAGGGCGGCATCGCGGCGCTGAGGCCCGTGACATGCACGATCGCGCTGACCAGCATCGGTCCGAGCAGGAATTTCGCCGGCATCCTGAGCCAATGCCCGACCATCACGCCGACGATGCCGCAGCCGATCAGCCAGAGTTCGGAACCGAGCGGTGTCTGCGTGATCGATGGGCCGGCGACGCGCCCGCCGCTCAACGTGACGCCACCGATCCATTGCACGATGAAGGGCAGCGTCATCACCACGAGCAGGATGCGGGCCGAGTGGATCAGCGCGATGATGCGGGCATCGCCGCCCTTCTCCTCGCCGACCGTGACCATCTCGATCAGCCCGCCCGGCATGCCCGAGAAAAAGGCGGTGACGGGGTCGAACCCGGCGACGCGGCGGAAATAGCTGACGCAGCACAGCCCGCAGGCGACCATGAACAGGATGAGCCCGGCCAGCGTCGGCAGCCAGTTCGGCAGTTGCGCGATCACCTCCGGCTTGAACGAGGCGCCGAGCATCACGCCGATCACCGCCGTCATCGGCGGGCGGATCACGGCCGGCGCGGCGACAGGCAGGCTGATCAGGGCGGCGAAGGTGCAGAACACCATCGAGCCCAGCATCCAGGGCAAGGGCAGCTTGGCCTGCACGAAGAGCCAGCCGCCGAGCCCACCGAGCGCCAATGCGAGAGCGAAGCGTCGATAGGGGAAGCGGCTCGGAGCGAGCTGGCGCAGGCCGCCCACGAAATCGTCGAGCAGGACTTTCATCGAACGGGCTCGCCATGCCCGTTGCGGCGGCATGCGCCGGTCGGGTCGCCTTCCGCAATGAGGCGGCAGGGATATGGGCGATCTTGAAGCGTCAAGCGGCAGGTCCCTCTCAGGCTCGTCCTAGAATCTGTTCGCGCCCTTGCACAGCCCGCGCCGGGTATGCCGCCCCTGCGCGTCGCGCGGCCGGGACAATGCGGCCATGTGACTTTGTCATTGGCCGAATTGCCGCGTTTCCTCAATGATTTGCACCAAGGGATGAAATGCCGGGCCGGTCATCGGCCGCGACCACTGGTTGAGGGTGATGAGCGAGGATCGGCAGTCCGGCCGTCATGAACGGCCGGGTTTCGAGGGCGAGGCTCCGGCATGGCAGGAGCCGGCCGCTTCCGCGCCTCCCGAGCCTGGCTCCTCCCGCTCCGTTCCAATCGTCGAGGCCGCGCCGCCAGTTGGTTCGAGTGAAGGCTGGTTCGCGAGCCGCAGGCAGCGGCTGCGCTACTGGTGGCGCGGTGCGAGTCCGAACCTGCGCGGCTCGGTCTTCATGTTCGCCTCGATGCTCGTCTATGCGGTGATGGTCGCCGGCATCAAGCATGTCGGGCAGGGCATCCCGCTGGTGCAGATCCTGCTGATCCGGCAGGTGACCATGACCGCGATCCTGCTGCTCTTCGCCGCCGGCAGCCTGCGACAGGCGCTGCATACCGACCGGCTCGGCCTCCAGATCTTCCGCAGTGTGGTCACGCTGCTCTCGATGCTCTGCGGCTTCACGGCGGTCGTGAAAATCCCGCTCGCGCAGGCGACCGCGATCGGCTTCAGTCAGGTTCTGTTCGTCACCATCGCGGCGGTGCTCGTCCTCAAGGAGGTGGTCGACGGCCGGCGCTGGGCCGCGACGGTGATCGGTTTCGTCGGCGTGCTGATCATGCTGCGGCCGAGTTCGGAGGGGCTCGATGTCTACGCCCTTCTCGCGGTCGCCGGCGCGGTCTGCGGCGCCGCCATCACGGTCAGCGTCCGCAAGCTCGCCGCGAGCGAGCGCACCGACACGATCCTGCTCTATCAGGGCATGGTGCTGATCGTGCTTCTGGCTGTGCCGACCTTTCTCTGGTGGCAGGTGCCGACACCCGACCAGTGGTTCTGGCTGATCACGCTCAGCCTGTTCGGCACGGCCGGGCAATGGCTGATCACCCGCGCCTATCAGGTCGGCGAGGCGGCGGCGCTGGCTCCGCTCGATTTCAGCCGCCTGCTGCTGGCGAGCTTCACCGGCTTCGTCTTCTTTGCCGAGATTCCGGCGCTCACCACCTGGGCGGGAGCCGCCATCGTCATCGGGGCGACGCTCTACACGATCCGCAAGAACGCCCGCACGGCGGCCCCGCCGCCCGCAACCGCCTGACCGCGGCCGGGATTGCGCCTGCCCCATCCCCGGCGCTATGAATCGGCGCACGCCTCTCCGCATGCGTGCCGCCGGGCCTTCGCCCGGCGACAGCGACAGCCAGAGGCCCGATCATGCGCATCGAAAACGACCCGAAGCTCGATTTCCGCGACGTGCTGATTCGCCCGAAGCGCTCGACGCTGGGCAGCCGCGCCGAGGTCGATGTCGAACGCAGCTTCCGCTTCGCCCATACCGGCAAGGAGTGGAAGGGCTTCCCGCTGATCGCCGCCAATATGGACGTGGTCGGCACGATGGCGATGGCCCGCGCGCTCCTGAAGCACGGCGCCATGGTCGCCCTGCACAAGCATTACAGCGCCGATGAGCTCATCGCCTTCTTCCGCGAGCCCGGCTCCGCCAACGCCTTCTATTCGCTGGGCACGACCGATTCCGACCATGACAAGCTGAAGGCGGTCCACGCGCAGTCGCCGATCACCAAGATCTGCCTCGACGTTGCCAACGGCTATACCGAGAAATTCGTCGATACGGTCAAGGCGACGCGCGCCGCCTTCCCGGATGCCGCGATCATGGCCGGCAATGTCGTCACCGGCGACATGACCGAGGCGCTGATCCTCGCCGGCGCCGATATCGTCAAGGTCGGCATCGGGCCGGGCTCGGTCTGCACGACCCGCAAGATGACCGGCGTCGGCTATCCCCAGCTCTCCGCCATCATCGAATGCGCCGATGCCGCCCATGGCCTGAAGGGCTTCGTCTGCGGCGATGGCGGGCTCACCGTGCCGGGCGATGTCGCGAAGGCCTATGGCGGCGGCGCCGATTTCGTGATGATGGGCGGCATGCTCGCCGGCCATGACGAATGCGAGGGCGAGATCCGCTACGAGGAGCGCAATGGCGAGAAGGTGCCGGTGGCGATGACCTTCTACGGCATGTCCTCGGACACGGCGATGAACAAGTATTCCGGCGGCGTCGCCAAATACCGGGCCTCCGAGGGCAAGACCGTCGAGGTGCCCTATCGCGGCCCGGTCGAGGGCACGATGCAGGAATTGATGGGCGGCGTGCGCTCGGCCATGACCTATATCGGCGCCGTCCGTCTGAAGGAGATGCCGAAGCGCACCACCTTCATCATGGTCGGCAGCCAGCTCAACACCATCTTCGGCAACTGAGGGCGCGGAACAACCGGCCGGGGCATCCTGACAGGCCCCGGCAGGACGATGGCGCGGGTGATCCGCTCGCCTTTCGATGCGCTATCGCTTTCCCCGCGCCTGTTGCATAGTCGCCCTGCAACACAGAAAGCCGCCCGACGGCTTCGGGGAGACGGATATGACGACCTTCAGGATTTTGGGTGCCGCGGCTCTGCTTGCCGCGGGGGCTTCGATGGCGCAGGCGCAGCAGTTGGCGCCGAGCCCGACGCTGGATGCCGTCAAGGCGCGCGGCAATCTCGAATGCGGCGTGCATCTCGGCCTGCCCGGGTTCTCCTTCGCCAATGACAAGGGCGAGTGGAGCGGCCTCGATGTCGATTACTGCAAGGCGCTGGCCGCCGCGGTGCTCGGCGATGCCAACAAGGTGAAGTACACCCCGACCTCGGTGCAGCAGCGCTGGCCGATCCTGCAATCCGGCCAGGTCGACGTGCTCTCGCGCAACTCGACCATCACCTTCTCGCGCAACGCCACGCTCGGCCTCAATTTCCAGGGCATCAATTTCTACGAGGGTCAGACCTTCATCGTCCGCAAGTCGGCCAATGCCAAGACGGCGGCCGATCTCGACGGCGCCTCGGTCTGCGTCGCCGCCGGCTCGACCGAAGAGAAGAACGCCGCCGACTGGTTCCGCGAGCGCAACCTCAAGACGACCATCACCAATTTCCAGAAGAACGACGACGCCATCGCCGCCTATGATGCGGGCCGCTGCGACGCCTATACCGCCGGCGTCGGCGCGCTCGCCGGTCAGCGCGCCAAGCTCAAGACCCCCGAGGATCACGTCATCCTGACCCAGCCGATCTCGAACGATCCGCAGGGCCCGGTGACGCGCTGGGGCGACGAGCGCTGGCAGCTGATCGTGCGCTGGGTGCTGAACGGCATGATCGCGGCCGAGGCGCTCGGCGTCACCTCCAAGAACGTCGACGACATGAAGGCGAACTCCAAGAACTCGGAAGTCCGCCGCCTGCTCGGCGCCGAGGGCGGCTTCGGCGCGATGATGGGGCTCTCGAACGACTGGATGTACAACGCCATCAAGCAGGTCGGGAATTACGGCGAGAGCTTCGAGCGCACCGTCGGCATGGGTTCGGGCCTGAAGATGGAACGCGGCCAGAACCAGCTCTGGACCAAGGGCGGCCTGCTCTTCACCCCGCCCTTCCAGTGAGAGCGGACGCCTAGCGAACCCGCCAGCGCGTCATCCCGGACAAGCCGCGTGAGCGGCGCCGATCCGGGATCCATGCCTGAACCGTTCCGGCATGGATCCCGGGTCTCCACTTCGTTCCGCCCGGGATGACCGCGTGTTTCCGACGCAAGTTGCGAAGGCCTCGCGGCATGAACGTCCTATCCTTCATCAACGACAAGCGTGTCCGCGACTGGTTCTACCAGATCGCCCTGATCCTGCTGCTCGTCGGCCTCACCGTGTTCTTCGTGCGCAATGCCTCGGAGAACATGGTCAAGGCCGGCATCGCCTCGGGCTTCGACTTCCTCTGGCGGACATCGGGCATCGAGGTGCCCTTCGTCCTGACCGGCTATACCCAGTCCGACGACATCTTCGCGCTGTTCTGGGTCGGCGTCGCCAACACCATGCTGGTGACGGTGATCGCGATCGTGCTGGCGACGCTGCTCGGCTTCGCGCTCGGCATCGCGCGGTTGTCCTCGCACTGGCTGCTCTCGACCATCGCCGGCGCCTATATCGAGTTCGTCCGCAACATCCCGCTGCTGTTCTTCGTGCTGTTCTGGTATTTCGGCGTCATCGCTGCCCTGCCGCAGCCGCGCCAGAGCATCGGCCTGTTCGGCGTCGCCTTCCTCAACAATCGCGGCCTCACCATTCCACTGCCGGATGCGCCCGGCAATTTCCGCTGGGCGGCGCTGGCGGTCCTGATGTCCTGGCTGTGCTACTGGCTGGCCAGCGCCTGGGCGCGCCGCCGCAAGGACCGCACCGGCCAGGACGCGCCGCTGCTCGCCATCGGCATCGGCCTGATCGTGGTCGTCCCGGCGCTCGCCATCGCCTGGGCGAGCCTCGCCACGCGCTGGGACATCCCCGTGCTGCGCGGCTTCAACTATCGCGGCGGCTTCGTCGTCATCCCTGAATTCGTCGCGCTCCTCGCGGCGCTGGTCACCTATACCGCCGGTTTC
Source organism: Allobosea sp. MMO-172 (assembly GCF_037147855.1). NCBI lineage: Bacteria > Pseudomonadati > Pseudomonadota > Alphaproteobacteria > Hyphomicrobiales > Alloboseaceae > Allobosea > Allobosea sp. MMO-172. The sequence goes on from NZ_JBBCUM010000015.1 coordinate 46,322, forward strand.
ATCGCCGAGATCGTGCGCGGCGGCATCGAGTCCGTGGCGAAGGGCCAGAGCGAGGCGGCATCGGCGCTGGGCCTGCGCCCCGGCCGCATCCTGAGCCTCGTCGTCATCCCGCAGGCCTTGCGCGTGATGACCCCGCCCTTGACCAACCAGTACCTCAACGTGCTCAAGAACTCGTCCTTCGGCGCGGCGATCGCCTATCCCGACGTGGTCAGCCTGTTCATGGGCTCGGCGCTCAACAATACCGGCCAGGCGATCGAGATCATCGCCATGACGCTCGCGGTCTATCTCGTCATCGGCCTCGCGGTCTCCGCGCTGATGAACTGGTACAACGCCCGCATCGCCCTGGTGACGCGATGACCCGCACCTCCGCCCTCTCGATCTGGCGCGAGCGCCTCTTCGCAACGCCCTTCACCGGCTTCACCTCGGTGGTGCTGATCACCCTCATGGCCTGGATCGCGATACCGCTGATCCGCTGGGCCGTGATCGACGCGACCTGGATCGGCTCGACCCGGGCCGATTGCGCGCCCGGCGGCGCCTGCTGGGTCTTCATCCGCGCCCGTTTCGGCCAGTTCATGTACGGGCTCTACCCCGTGGACCAGCGCTGGCGCGTCGATATCGCCGGGCTTCTCGTCCTGGCCGGCGTGCTGTCGGTGGTCTTCGCGCCGCAGCGCTTCAAACTGAAGCTCGCGCTGGCGCTGCTGGTCGTCCTGCCGCCGCTCGGCATCTGGTTGCTCTCCGGCGGCTTCGGCCTGCGCTATGTCGAGACGCGCGAATGGGGCGGGCTGACGCTGACCCTGTTCATCTCGATCTATTCGAGCCTGATCGCGATCCCGCTCGGCATCCTCTTCGCGCTCGGCCGGCAGTCGGAACTCCGGATCATCCGCCTGATCAGCGTGATCTTCATCGAGTTCTGGCGCGGCGTGCCGATCATCGCGGTGATCTTCCTCGCCTCGCTCCTGCTGCCCTTGATCCTGCCCGGCGGCATCGGCATCGACCGGCTGGCGCGCGCCGTGATCGGTCTCGGCTTCGTCATCGCCGCCTATATGGCGGAAGCGGTGCGCGGCGGCCTGCAGGCCCTGCCCAAGGGCCAGCGCGAGGCCGCGACCGCGCTCGGCCTCAACTACTGGAAGGCGACGGGCCTGATCGTGCTGCCGCAGGCATTGCGCATCTCGCTGCCGGCGATGACCAACGAGTTCATCGCGCTGATCAAGAACACGACGCTGGTGCTGGTCGTCTCGATCCTCGACCTGCTCGGCATCGCCCAGGCCTCGCTCGCCGATCCCAACTGGGTCGGCATGAACATGGAGGCCTATGTCTTCTCTGGCGCGATCTACTGGCTGATCTGTTTCGCGCTCTCGCGCTGGAGCCGCTCGCTGGAGAAGAAGCGGAGGTTGTGAGGCCACGCGGCCGGCTCGAGTTCAGACAACAAAAAACCGGCCTTTCGGCCGGTTTTCTTTGTTCGATGCTCCGCAACCCGATCAGGCCCGGACCTTGCTCCGGTCGCGCCGGCGGTCGGCGGCGGGCTGGTAGGCGATGCGGGCGTGGTGGCTGCAATAGGGCAGGCCGGTCTGCGAGCGCGCGCCGCAGAAGCGGAATTCGGGGGTCGTCGGGTCGCCCATCGGCCAACGGCACATATACTCGCGCAGGTCCATGATGGTGACGCGCTCGGAGAACGGGATCACCACGTCCTCGGAGGGCAGCGGCGCGGCTTCGACTTCGATCTCCGCCTCGGGGGCGAAGTCGGGCGCCAGCGCATGGGCGCCACGCGTCGGGGTGGGGGCCGCGCCGGCCATCGGATGGCTCGGCGAGCGGGCCGGCGCCTTGCGCGGGGCGCTGTTGCGCGGCGCGGCGGGCTGGGCTGCGCTCTTGGCCCGGCCCGAAAGGCCAAGACGGTGCACCTTGCCGATCACCGCGTTGCGCGTGACGTTCCCCAGCTCGGCGGCGATCTGGCTGGCGCTCAGCCCGTCGCTCCAGAGCTTCTTGAGCTGCTCGACGCGCTCTTCCGTCCATGCTCCGGCTTCGTTCATCCGCATCACCTGTCTTGTCCGGCTGGTCCCTCGCGGGTCCTGCCTTTAAGGGCGCTTCGTGACGGAATCCGGGACCGGCGGCTTTGTCGCAGGGACAAGGCCGTTGCTGCCGCAACAGACGGTACAGGAGGCGCCGCACGAAATGTCGTATCTGACGAAGCCGACCATACAAGCTGCGGTGACTCGCGAACAAGAGTCGGCGAATCCCAATTCGGCTTTTCCCCAGACGATTCGCGATTGAACGGTCAAGCGAATCCTTTCGGCAACACTGTCCCTGCGGCACTGAATTGACAGTCGCGACCGCCTTAAGCATATTTATCCACAAGGTGACGCCGCCCCGCTCGGGCGGCGCTTATGTTTGGCGGATCAAGGTTCCGACGATGCGGATGACGGCGCGACGAGAGATCAGGAGCTGGGTGCGACGATAACGTCGTCACCGGGTCTTATCGTGGCTGCATGCCTGCAGCATCCATCCCGGATCGTCGTTCTCCGTTCAGCGCCAATCCGTTTCTCACCCCGTCCCCCTCGCGAGGATCTTCGTCTCATGGCTCCCGCCCCTGTTTCCGCCAGCCAGTCCGTGCTCGTCCCGACCTATGCCCGCGCCCCCGTTGCCTTCGAGCGCGGCGAAGGCCCCTGGGCGATCACGGCGGACGGCACGCGTTATCTCGATTTCGGCGCCGGCATCGCGGTCAACGCGCTCGGCCATGCCCATCCGCATCTCGTCAAGACGCTGACCGAGCAGGCCGGCAAGATCTGGCACACCTCGAACCTCTATGGCGCGCCGGATGGCGAACGGCTGGCCCGCCGTCTCTGTGAGGCGACCTTCGCCGAGCGCGTCTTCTTCACCAATTCGGGCGCCGAAGCGAACGAGTGCGCCATCAAGATGGCGCGGAAATACCATGCCGCGAAGGGCCATCCCGAGCGTTACCGCATCATCACCTTCGAGGGCGCCTTCCACGGCCGGACACTGGCGACCATCGCGGCCGGCGGCCAGCAGAAATACATCGACGGCTTCGGCCCCAAGGTCGACGGCTTCGACCAGGCGCCCTTCGACGACGAGAAGGCGCTGCGCGCCGCGATCACGCCGGAAACCGCCGCGCTGATGATCGAGCCGATCCAGGGCGAGGGCGGTCTGCGCTCCGTGCCGGCCCGCTTCCTCAAGCTCTTGCGCGAGCTCTGCGACGAGCAGGGCCTGATGCTGATCTTCGACGAGATCCAGACCGGCGTCGGCCGCACCGGCAAGTTCTTCGCCCATGAGAAATACGGCGTTGCGCCTGACATCATGTCGATCGCCAAGGGCATCGGCGGCGGCTTCCCGATGGGCGCCTGCCTTGCGACCGAAGAGGCGGCCTCGGGCATGACGCTTGGCACCCATGGCACTACCTTCGGCGGCAACCCGCTCGCCATGGCGGTCGGCAATGCCGTGCTCGATGTCGTGCTCGCGCCCGGCTTCATCGAGAATGTCGGCCAGATCGCTCTTCGCCTGAAGCAGTCGCTGGCCGAGCTCAAGGACAAGCATCCCGAGGTCATCGCCGAGATCCGTGGCGAGGGCCTGATGCTCGGCCTCAAGCTTCACACGCTCAACACCGATTTCGTCAACGAGGCCCGCGCCCACGGCCTGCTCGTCGTCGGTGCCGGCGACAATGTCGTGCGCCTGCTGCCGCCGCTGATCATCACCGAGGCCGATGTCGCCGAAGCCGTGTCGCGCCTCGACAAGGCGGCGTCCGGCATCGAGGCCACGCTGAAGCGCCCGGCCGCCGAATAAGTTCATCCGCAAGCCCCACACCAGCGAAGCGTAAGGAAGCGCCCGTGACGCGCCATTTCCTCGATCTCTCCGATTTCTCCGGCAGCGAGCTGCGCGCGATCCTGCGCACGGGCGAGGAGATCAAGGCGCGACGCCGTACCCCCGCCGCCGCCGGGGACCGCCTGCTCGAAGGCAAGGTCGTCGCCACGATCTTCGAGCAGCCGTCCCTGCGCACGCGCGTTTCCTTCGATGTCGGCATCCGTGAGCTCGGCGGTTCGCCGATGATGGTTGCCGGCCATGAGATCGAGCTCGGCGAGCGCGAGACCATCGCGGATACCGCCCGCGTGCTCTCGCGCTATGTCGACGCGATCATGATCCGCATTCTCGACCACGACTCGCTGGTCGAGATGGCGAAATACGCCACCGTCCCGGTGATCAACGGCCTGACCAAGCGCCAGCATCCCTGCCAGGTCATGGCCGATGTCATGACCTTCGAGCAGCGCAAGGGTGCGATCGAGGGCAAGCGCATCGCCTGGACCGGCGACACCAACAACGTGCTGACCTCCTGGGTCCATGCTGCCGGCCGGCTCGATTTCGAATTGTCCGTCGCAACGCCCGAGGAGCTGGCACCCCCGCCGGCCCTGATCGCCTGGGCCAAGAAGCAGGGTGCCAGGATCAAGCTGACCCACCGTCCCGAAGAGGCGGTCGAGGGCGCCGATTGCGTCATTACCGATTGCTGGGTCTCGATGGGCGACGACGATGAGGGCACCCGTCACAACCTCCTGCGACCCTATCAGGTCGATGACAGGCTGATGGAGCGCGCCGAGAAGGACGCGATCTTCATGCATTGCCTGCCGGCCTCGCGCGGCGAGGAGGTCACGGACGCGATCATGGACGGCCCGCAATCGGCTGTCTTCGACGAGGCCGAGAACCGCCTGCACGCGCAGAAGGGCATTCTTGCCTGGTGCTTCGGCGGAGTGGCGGCCTGATGGCCGTGGACGACACCATCGACACCGCCGGGCTCGACGATCGGGTCATCCCCTTCGCCGTGCCCGATCTCGACGTGCGCGGCCGCGTCGTGCGGCTGGGCGCCTCGATCGATACGATCCTCGATCGCCACGGCTACCCCGAGCCCGTCTCGCGCGTGCTCGGCGAGGCGGCAGCGCTCACCGTCCTGCTCGGTACGGCGCTCAAGTTCGAGGGCCGCTTTCAGCTCCAGACCAAGAGCGACGGCGCCATCCCGATGATGGTCGTGGACTTCAACGCGCCGGATAATTTCCGCGCGGTCGCCCATATCGACGAGGCCAAGCTGGTCGAGGCGATCGCGCTCGACAAGGTTTCGACCGGGGAATTGCTCGGCGAAGGCCATCTCGCCATGACCGTCGACCAGGGCTCGGCGACGACGCGCTACCAGGGCATCGTGCCGCTGAAGCGCCAGAGCCTCGAAGAGGTCGCGCATCAGTATTTCCGCCAGTCCGAGCAGATCCCGACGCGGGTTCGCCTCGGTGTCGGCACCGTCACGACGGGTGGGCGTCCGCAATGGCGCGCCGGCGGCATCCTCGTGCAGTTCATGCCGCATTCGCCGGACCGCCTGCGCGCGGCCGATATCCATCCCGGCGACGTGCCTGAAGGTCACGAGATTCTCGCCAACCCCGACCCGGACGGCATTGCCGACGATGCCTGGATGGAGGCGCGCTCGCTGGTCGAGACGGTCGAGGATCACGAACTGCTCGACCCGACGCTGGAGAGCGAGCGCCTGCTCTATCGCCTGTTCCACGAGCGCGGCGCCCGCGTCTTCGAGCCGGTCACCGTGCACGAGGCCTGCCGCTGCTCGCGCGAGCGCGTGCTCTCGATGCTGCGCGGCTTCGCGCCCGAGGATCGCAAGGCGATGATCGCCGATGACGGCAAGCTCGGCGTCACCTGCGAATTCTGCTCGCGGCGCTATTCCTTCGATCCGGCCGAGGTCGAGGACGGGCAGGCGGCGGGGCAGTAGCCAACTCGTCATCCTCGGGCGCCGCGAAGCGGCGACCCGAGCATGACAACAGCCTTTAGCCCACCTGGCACTCCGCCATCAGCTTGCGCATGAAGGCCTCGCCGGCCGCCAATTGCTCCAGCGTGATGTATTCGTCCGGCTGATGCGCCTGGTCGATCGAGCCGGGGCCGCAGACCACGGTCGGAAGCCCCGCCTGCTGGAAATGCCCGGCTTCGGTCGCATAGGCGACGGCGATCGTGTGGTTACGGCCGGAGAGCCGCATCGCGAGCCGCTCGGCCTCCGAGCCCGGATCGGGCGCCAGTCCCGGCACGTCCGAGGTCATCTGCGTCTCGATCGCGGAGCTCGGCGCGGTCGAGCGCATCCGTGCCAGCACTTTGTCGGCCACCTTCGCGAAGCGCGCCGGGCCGGCCTCGGGATCGGAACTCGGGACCGTCCGGATCTCCCAGAGGATCTCGCTGCGGTCGGCGAGGATATTGCGGGCGATACCGCCATGGAAGGTGCCGATATGGACGGTGTCATAGGGCGGGTCGAAGCGGCCGCTCGTGTCCGGCCGCTGCTTGGCGTCCTCCGCCATGTGGTCGAGCTCGGCCGCGAGCAGCGCGCCGGCATGGACGGCGCTGGCGCCGAGCTGCGGCTTGGAGGAATGCGCCGCAAAGCCCTTCACCACCGTCTGGAAGGTCCTGACCCCCTTATGGGCGTCGCAGATATCGAGCATGGTCGGCTCGCCGACGATGACGGCGCGCGGCCGCGGCAGGGTCTTGCCCATGGCATTGATGCCGTCGACCACGCCGAGGCAGGTCACCTCCTCGTCATAGGACAGGAAGAGATGGATCGGCGTCTTCAGGTTCGCCGCCAGGAAATCCGGCACCAGCGCCAGCCCGAGCGCGAGGAAGGCCTTCATGTCGACGGCGCCGCGGCCATAGGCCTTGCCATCCGCGACATGCAGCGTGAACGGGTCGCGGCTCCAGGCCTGGCCCGCCACCGGCACGACATCGGTATGGCCGGAGAGGACGATGCCGCCGCGATCCTGCGGACCCACCGTCGCGAACAGGGCGGCCTTGTCGCCGGTCGCGTTCGGGAAGCGCAGGGAGGAGACGCCCCAGCCCGTGAGATAGTCCTCGACGAAGTCGAGCAGGGCCAGATTGGACTTGTCGCTCACCGTGTCGAAGGCGACGAGGCGGGCGAGCATTTCGAGCGGCGTGTAGCGCTGCCCGGCTGGAGCGGAGGCGGTCAATGCAGAACCTTCTTCACATAGGGGGAATCGAGCGGGAAGAGCGGCACTTCGACATCGAAGATCGTGCCGTTCTCGTCCTGCATGGCATAGAATCCGTGCATCGAGCCGTCAGGCGTCGTCAGCGGGCAGCCCGAGGTGTAGTTGAAGCTCTCGCCCGGCCGCAGCACCGGCTGCTTGCCGACGACTCCTTCGCCGCGCACTTCATGGACCTCGCCGCGCCCGTCGGTGATGAACCAGTGGCGGGTCATCAACTGCACGGTCTGCGTCGAGAGATTCACGATCTCGATCGCATAGGCCCAGAAATAGCGGCTCTGCGCATGCGAGGATTCCGCATCCATGAAACTCGGCGCCGCGGTCACGCGCACGCCATGCGTCTGGGCCTGATACATCGAAGGCTCCGCTTCGTTCGGTCGCGGCCTTGCCGCCGTGATGTGTTACCGGCCGGCCGGCGCCAGCGTCAATGTGGTGCTGCGGCGATTCTGGCGTGGACAACCCCTTGGCCCGTGCATGCCCCGCTGCCGCCATGCTTGGCCTTCAAGGCCTCGTTCGCTAGCTATGACCGATTGTCCCCTGCGGAACGCGCATGCTGACCTTCAAGCCCGGCATCCAGCCCGACAGCTCCATCCGCGCCTTCATAGAGGCGGGAGCGATCACGCTCGCGCGGCCGCCGGCCGAGGGGCAGATCCAGCCGGCGAGCCTCGATCTGCGCCTGGGCGCACGCGCCTATCGCGTCCGCGCCTCGTTCCTGCCTGGCCCGGAGCGCACGGTGCGCAGCCGCATCGAGGATCTCTCGCTCCACGAGATCGACCTGACGCAGTGCGCGGTGCTCGAAACTGACTGCGTCTACATCGCCGAACTGATGGAAGGCCTGCGCCTGCCCAAGGGCCTGCGCGCCGCCGCCAACCCGAAGAGCTCGACCGGCCGGCTCGATGTCTTCACTCGCGTCATCACTGATCGCGCCCGCGAGTTCGATCTGGTCGAGGACGGCTATGACGGCCCGCTTTTCATCGAGATTTCGCCGCGCACCTTCCCGGTTCTGGTCCGCTCCGGTTCGCGGCTCTCGCAGATCCGTTTCCGCGCTGGCGAGACACGGCTCGACGACCGCGCCCTCGGCGAGATTCATGCCCGCGAGACGCTGGTCAGCGCGGCCGAGCCCTCCTTCCAGGGCGGTGTCGCCGTTAGCGTCGATCTTTCCGGTTTCGACGGCCTGCTCGGCTATCGCGGCAAGCATCACACCGCTCTGATCGATGTCGATCGCGTCGGCGCTTATCGCGCCGCCGATTTCTGGGAGCCGATCCATGACGACGGCTCGGGCAGCATGATCCTCGATCCCGGCCAGTTCTACATCCTCGCCTCCAAGGAAGCGGTGCATGTCCCGCCGGATTATGCCGCCGAGATGACGCCTTTCGACGCGCTGGTCGGCGAATTCCGCGTCCACTATGCCGGCTTCTTCGATCCCGGCTTCGGCCATCGTGCCGCCGGTGGCCAGGGTGCGCGGGCCGTGCTCGAAGTCCGCTCCCGCGACGTGCCCTTCATCATCGAGGACGGCCAGATCGTCGGCCGCCTGGTCTATGAGACCATGGCAGGCCGCCCGGAAGCGCTTTACGGCGCCGATCTCAAGTCCAACTATCAGGGCCAGGCCCTGAAGCTCTCGAAGCACTTCAAGGGCTGAGCGAACGCCCGCTCTAGTCCTCTCGCGATCGCCAGCGATTCCCGGATGACACTTGGGCGCGGACCCGCTATGAACGCGGGCCTGCCGCGCGTTGCTTCGCCAGCGTGAAGGGCATGCGGGCGTAGTTCAGTGGTAGAACGTCAGCTTCCCAAGCTGAATGTCGTCGGTTCGATCCCGATCGCCCGCTCCAAACTTCCTCGAAACTTCAGCTTGTTGTCGAACCGTGGCCTGCGGGTGCCGGCGCGGTCGCGCCCGCCATCGCCTGAGCTGCCTTCGCGCCGTCGATCACGACCGGTGTCCAGCCGCGTTCAGGCGATTTCAGCCAGTCGGCGATATGCTCGAAGATGATGCGCTGGAAGGGCTGGACCGGCTGCCCGCTCTGCTCGGCGACCGCGATGATCCGGCCGAGTTCGTCGGCGAAGTCACGCTTGATCTCGCTGCCGAGCCGGTTCTCCAGATGCTTGAACAGGATGCCGAACAGGCTGATCTGGGCGCTGGCCAGCCCGGCGATGCAAGTGCTGAGGTCGTCTTGCTTCATGGCATGGGTCTCGTCTTGGCTGGGGGCATGCCGCCGCCATCGTGGCTTCACGGCATGTTCCTGGGTCGAAGGGAACAGGGCTCGGCGGCTGGCGTCAGAATTCCGCCCAGTCGTCGCGGCCGCTGTTCATCGCGCGCAGCACCCGGCGTTGCAGCCGGGCGGGCGCGGTCGGCGCCGGCTCCGCCGCCGCCTGTGGCGACCGCGCGAGGGTGGCATTCTCGGCCTGGGAACCCAGGCGCTCCGCGGGAATCTGGAAGGAGGTGACGAGCGTCTGGAGGCGTCTGGCCGAATCCTCCAGCGAACCGGCGACACCCTGGCTCTGCTCGACCATCGTGGCATTCTGCTGCGTCATCTCGTCGAGATGGGCCACGACCTTGGCGACCTCCTCGATCCCGTTCGCCTGTTCCTGTGAGGCGATCGAGATATCGGCGAGCGCGGCGGAGACTTGTCCCGACGACCGCATGATCTCGGTCAGGGCGGTGCCCGCTTCCTGGACCAGCTTCACGCCGGCCGAGACCTCTTCCGCCGAATCGGTGATCAGCTTCTTGATGTCGTTGGCCGAATCGCTGGAGCGCTGCGCCAGCGCCCTGACCTCCGAAGCGACCACGGCGAAGCCGCGGCCCGCTTCTCCGGCGCGCGCCGCCTCGACGGCGGCGTTGAGCGCGAGAAGGTTGGTCTGGAAGGCGATCGTATCAATGACGTTGATGATGTCGGCGATATTGGCGGAGGCGCGCTCGATGCGCTCCATCGCGGCGATGGCGGCGCTGACGATGTCGCCGCCGCGGTTGGCGATCGCATTGGCGGTTTCGCCGAGCACCGTCGCGTCCTGTGCCCGCGCGGCGCTCTGCTTGACCGAGGCGGCAAGCTCCTCGGTCGTCGCAGCTGTCTCTTCGAGGCTGCTGGCCTGTTCCTCGGTCCGCTGGGCGAGGTTGCGGCTGTCGCGGTTGATCGCCGAGGAGCCGCTGGCGAGCTTGTCGGAGATGTCGGCCGTCGTCGTCACGACTTCGCAAAGGGTTTCGATCAGCGCGTTCACGCCCTCGCAGAGATTGCGCAGGTCGCCGGCCTTGCCGGTCATGTCGATGCGCGGATGGAGGTTCTTCTGCTTGGCGGCGGCGACGACCTGCTGCGTTTCCGCGACCGTGCGCTGCAGAGCGTCCTGCTCGCGGCGGCGCTCCGTGATGTCGGAGGCGAATTTCACGACCTTGTAGGGCCGGCCTGCCGAATCGAGGATCGGATTATAGGTGGCCTGGATCCAGATCTGGTGCCCGCCCTTGCCGATTCGCAGATACTGCCCCTCGTCGTATTCGCCGCGGGCGAGCTTCGACCAGAAACGCTTGTAATCCTCGGAGACATGCTGCTCGCTTGCGACGAAGAGCCGGTGATGGCGACCCTTGATCTCGTCGAGCCGGTAGCCGACGGCGCGCAGGAAATTGTCGTTCGCGTCGAGAATGGTGCCGTCGAGGTCGAACTCGATGACGGCCTGCGATTTGCGGATCGCCGCGATCTGCGCTTCGGAATTGGCGATCTCGGCCTTCTGCGCCGTGATATCGGTCGCGAATTTCACGATCTTCACCGGCTTGCCGCCGCGCCCCAGCACCGGGGCGTAGATCGCCTGCAGCCAGAGCGGCGTGCCGTTCTTGCCGATGCGCAGGAACTGGCCCTCCTGCGGCTCGCCCTGGCGCAACGCGTTCCAGAAGGCCGTGTAGTCAGACGCCTCGGCCATGTTCTGCGGCAGGAAGATCGTGTGATGGCGTCCGGTTATCTCCGCCAGCTGATAGCCGGTTGCCGTAAGGAAATTGGCATTGGCGAAGAGGATCTTGCCCTGGATGTCGAACTCGATCACCGCCTGGGATCGATGGATCGCCGCGATCTGTGCGGAAGCGCTGTCACTGCTGAAGAGGTTGAAAGCCATTGTCCGTCCCTGACGCGATGCGACGTAGGGCAGGAAAGCTCTGGCCAAGTTAAATAACGAGCCGGCGCGTCCAATGGGGTGGTCAACGATTTCGTAACCATCGTGAACGGCCGGACAAAAATTTACGAAATACACGCGCCTGTCGAGGAGAAACCGGCAAATTTTCTAGATATGATCTCAGTTCGGTGGGAAATTCTGTCGTGGTGGATTAACCCGTTAATGGGTGTTGCCGAATCGTTAACAAGCTGGACAAAGATTTATTGTCGTTTGATAACTGTAAGATACTATCGATCGACCTGATTGGGAGCCTCTATTCTGCCGGATAAGGTGAAATGCTGAGCGCAGCGCTCTGGGAAGATGAAGATTTCGCGCAACTGAAGGTTGAGATTTCAACTTTGAGCGGCAGTGTTCCGGCGCCGGTGCGCGCTATGGTAGCGAGCACCGTCAAGCATTTCGCCGTTGAGTTGGTGGACGATCTCTGGGGCGACCTGACCCGCCATGTGCGGGTCCAGGCCCTGTTCGACGATGACGTCATCGCCAGGCGGTTCCGGGCGGCCCTGTCGCAATGGCTCGTCGATATCTTCCCCAAGGACGCGATCGACGCCTCGGCCTTCCTCATGCGCCAGTCCGAGATCGGGTCGACACATGCCCGCATCCAGATCCCGACGGCGCTGAGCATGCTCGCGGCACGCGTGCTCAAGCGCGGCATCTATAACAGCCTCAAGCACACGCGCCTGTCGCGCGACGAGTTCGTGCAGGCGGCGCTCTACGTGTCCGGAGTCATCGATGTGGCGACCGCTGCGATAGCCGCCGCCCATATCAGCGGGCTCGACCGCAACCTGCGGGCCGAGGAAGCGCTGCGACAGGTCTCGATCGATCACGATTTCCGCGCTGAACGGGAGAAGCAGAAGGCCTCGCTGGCCGAATGGGCGCAGGCCGTGTTCTTCGGCTCCCAGATGGGCGGCGAGGCGGATGGGGTCCTGCCGCTCAGCCAGTCGGAATTCGGCCTGTGGTTCTCCCATCGGGCGAATCTGCTGTTCGGCCGCTCCGCCGAGTACGCGTCGATCGCTCGCCTCGTCACCCAGGCCGACGACCATGTCCGGCGGTTGCGCGAGCCGGGCGGGGCTTCCGGCGGTCAGGAGCATCTCAGGGAGATCAGGCTGATCGCCAGCCAGATCAACAGCCTCCTGAGCATCCTGTTCAGCCATTCCTTCGACGTCGGCAGCGCCAGGGATCCGCTGTCGCGGCTGCTGAACCGGCGCTATCTCCGCGCCGCGATCTCGCGCGAGGTCGCGTTGCGGCGCCGGACCAGTCGGCCCTTCTCGATGATCATGCTGGAGATCTCGCAATTCGACGGCCTGCGTGCGCGCCTCGGTGAGGCCGGGGCCGACACGGTCGTCCAGCAGACCGCCGCCATGCTGCTCAACGCGGTGCGCTCCAGCGATACCGTGTTCAGCATGGGCCGGGAGACCTTCCTGATCATCCGCGTCGGGACCGATGCCAAGGAAGCCGCGGCGTTCGCCCGCAGCATCGTCGAGAGCTACGCGGCGACCCATTTCTCGATCGATGGCCAGACGGTGCTGAAGAACAGCCTCGGCGTCGGCGTCATCGAATATGACGGCCACCCGGACCCGCGCCGGCTCGTCGACCAGGTCGCCAACGCCCTGCGCAACGAGAAGGGCGGGAAGTGACCTCAAGGCGTGGCGATAGCGCCGCGCCTCTCCGCTCTTCCGGCAATCCTGCTCGCAGCGCGGGATCGAATCCGCGTTTCGCGGGTTGATCCCGCGACGCCGCCGGTTCGGCGCAAGGAGCAGGACATGATCACGATCAGGCAGACAGCCACCACCATCGCCGCCGTTCTGATGCTGGCTTCGCCGGCCATGGCACAGCAGCGCTCGCTCGGGCCCTCGACGGGGACCGTGCGGCTCGAGCAGGTTCAGGCGGGCTTCATCGCCTCCGGCGAGGCCGGCGGCGGAACCTTGCGCTATCGCGGCCGCTCTTATCCGGTCACGGTGGGCGGGCTCGGCATCGGCTCGATCGGCGCGGCGCGCTCGGTAGCCTCGGGCACCGTCTACGGGCTGCACCGCGTTTCGGATTTCGCCGGGCCTTACGTCCAGCTCAAGGAAGGCTGGGCGGTCGGCGATGCCGGCCGTGGCACGACGTGGCTGCGCAACGACAAGGGCGTGACGCTCAAGCTCGCCACCCGCCGCCAGGGTCTGCAGCTTCAGCTCGGCGCCGATGGCGTGCTGATCGGTTTCCGCAACTAGCCGCACGCGTTCTGCGCGAAATGAGGCGGGTTAGCCTCTAGGCTTTTGCATCGCCTCGACTATGGTGCGGGCACTTTGGAAAACGTGCTCCACTCCCTGATGATCTGCGCCGCCGCCGCCGTTCTGGCGGCGGTGCTCTGCGTGGTCCTGCGTCCGCTGCTGCTGCGCTACGCGCTGGCGCGGCCGAATGCGCGCTCCAGCCACAGGATCCCGACCCCGCAGGGCGGCGGCATCGCCGTTCTCGCCGGCACCTTCGTCGCGCTGGGCGCGGCACTCTGGCTCGCTCCGGTCGAGGGCGAGGCGACCCGCGCCACACTCGTGCTCGCCCTGGCCGTGACGGGGCTCGGCATCGTCGGCGCCTGGGACGATATCCGGCCCCTGCCGGCCAGCGTCCGGCTCGTCTTGCAGGCGGCCTGCGTCGGTTTCGTGCTGTTTCGCGCGGCGCCGGAGCTGCGCCTCTTCCCGGAGTTTCTGCCCCTGTCGGTCGAGCGCGCTCTCGCGCTTCTCGCCGGGGTCTGGTTCGTCAACCTCGTCAATTTCATGGACGGGCTCGACTGGATCACGGTGGCCGGGATGGTGCCGTTGACGGCTGCCTTGGCACTGGCCGGCATGACGGGAGCGATCGACCCGGTGACCGGCTGGCTCGCCGCCGCCCTCTGCGGCGGCCTCCTCGGCTTCGCGCCCTTCAACAGGCCGGTGGCGCGCCTCTTCCTCGGCGATGTCGGCTCGCTGCCGATCGGGCTCGTCACCGCCTATCTGCTCTATCGGCTCGCCGGTACCGGCGCCTTTGCCGCCGCGCTGATCCTGCCGCTCTACCACATCGCGGATGCGACGATCACGCTGCTGGGGCGCCTCGCCCGTGGCGAGAAGGTCTGGGAGGCGCATCGCTCGCATTTCTACCAGCAGGCGACGACGAACGGCTTCGGCGTGATGGCGGTGGTGGGCCGCGTCGCCCTGCTCAATCTCGCACTGGCCGCGATCGCAGGCGCTTCGCTGGTCTGGCCGGCTCTCCCCGTCCAGTTTGCCTGCCTGGCTGGAGCGGCCCTGCTCACCGGCCTGCTGTTGCGCCGCTTCGCGACCGGCCCGCGCCATGGCTGAGGCACGCATCCTCGTCACCGGTGCGAGCGGCTTCGTCGGGCCGCACGTCGTCGCGGCATTGATCGCGGCGGGCTATCGTCCCCGCCTCGCCCAGCGCGGCCCGCATCCGGTCCCGGCCGGCGCGGAGGCGGTCGTGACCGGCGATCTCTCGACGCACACCGACTGGCGCGCCGCGCTGGAGGGCGTCGACCATGTCGTGCACATGGCCGGCCTCGCCCATGCCGGGCCGGGGCTCGACGAGGCGCTCTATCGCCGCATCAACACCGAGGCGACGCTGGAGCTTGCCCGCGCCGCCGCGGACGCAGGCGTCCGCCGCTTCGTCTACCTCTCATCGATCAAGGCGCTGACCGACGCCTTCGACGGCCCGCCGCTGCGCGAGGATATGGAGCCCGCGCCCGGCGACGCCTATGGCCGCTCGAAGCTCGCCGCGGAACAGGGCCTTGCCGCGCTCGATCTCGACTGGGTCGCGCTGCGCCCGGTCCTGATCTACGGGCCGGGCGTGAAGGCCAATATGGCGGCGTTGCTCAAGCTTGCGCGCCTGCCCGTGCCGCTGCCTCTGGGCGGGCTGAAGGCGCCGCGCTCGCTGCTGGCCGTCGCGAATCTGGCCAGCGCCATCCTGTTC
Organism: Allobosea sp. MMO-172; assembly: GCF_037147855.1. Taxonomy (NCBI): domain Bacteria; kingdom Pseudomonadati; phylum Pseudomonadota; class Alphaproteobacteria; order Hyphomicrobiales; family Alloboseaceae; genus Allobosea; species Allobosea sp. MMO-172. The sequence continues at coordinate 61,429 of NZ_JBBCUM010000015.1, forward strand.
GCGCTGACGCCGGCTTGCCCGGCGCGGCAGAGCTATGCGCTATCCGACCCCGAGCCGATCAGCGTCTCGGAGATGCTCGCCGCGATGCGCGCGGGTCTGGGCCGCGGCCCCGGCCTGTTGCCCGTCCCCGAGCCCTGGCTGCGCCAGCTGGCGCGCCTCGCAGGCCGCGAGGAGACCTTCCAGAAGCTGGCGGGGAGCCTCGTCGCCCGGCCGGACCGGCTGCTCAGTGCTGGCTGGCAGCCGCAGGCAGAGACGAAGACGGCTCTGGCGCGTCTGGCCGCTTCTGGTCGCGCAGGCTGAAATCCGGGATCGCCTCGTCGAGCACGGCATTGGCCGCCGCCTGGTCATTGGCCTTCACGGCAGCCTGGAGCTGCGTCAGCCAGACTTCGATCCGGGCGCGGCCGGCGAAGATCGGCTTGGCGGCCATCACGCCGTCGAGCCCGGTTTCCGCCATCGGCTCGTCGCGGGCGAACAGGATTTCGTTCAGGCGCTCGCCCGGCCGGACGCCGGAGACGATGATCTCGATATCCTCGCCCGGCTCGAAGCCAGCGAGGCGTATCATCCGCTCGGCCAGGTCCATGATCCGCATCGGCTGGCCCATCTTGAGCACATAGACCGCGGCGCGGTCGGCCTCCGCATCGCCTGCGCGGGCATGCGTGGCGGCGGTCAGCACGAGGTCGCAGGCCTCGCGGATCGTCATGAAATAGCGGATCATCTCCGGGCTGGTCACCGTGACCGGGCCACCGCGGGCGATCTGCGCCTTGAACTTCGGCACCACCGAACCGGCCGAGCCCAGCACATTGCCGAAACGCACCGCGACGAGGCGGATGCCCGAATCCGCGGCGACCAGCTCGGCATCGCGCGATTGCGCATAGATCTCGGCAAAGCGCTTGGTCGCGCCCAGCATCGAGACGGGTTCGATCGCCTTGTCGGTCGAGATCATCACGAAGGTGCGGGTGCCGGCCGCGACGGCGGCGTCGATGACGTTCACCGAGCCGAAGATATTGGTCTTGATGCCCTCGCTCCAGTCGGCCTCCAGATAGGGCACATGCTTCAGCGCCGCCGCATGGACGACGATGTCGGGCTTGAAGGCGGCGAAGAGCGGCATGATGCGCTCGCGGTCGCGCACATCGGCCAGCACGCCGGAGACGGCGGTGTCCGGCGCCTGAACGGAGAGCTGCTCGCTGATCTGGAACAGCGCTGGTTCCGAGCTTTCGACGACGAGCAGTTCGGCCGCGCCGAAGGCGGCGCAGCGCAGGCAGATCTCGGAGCCGATCGAGCCGCCGCCGCCGGTGACGATGACGCGCTTGCCCTTGAGGAATGCGCCGAGCCGTTCGCGATCGATGGTCGCCGTCGAGCGCACCAGCAGGTCTTCGATCTCGAGCGGCGCGACTTCCGTGTCGCGCACGCCTTCGCCAAGGCTGTCGATCCGCGAGATCGGCAGGGCGAGCTTGCGCGTGCGCGCCAGCCATTTTTCCGGCTGTGCCTCCGGCAGCAGGGCGGAGGGTGTGGCGACGATCCGGCGGAAGGCCTCGCCACGCTCGATCGCTTCGCCGGCGATCCGCTCGATATCCCCGAGCAGCCCGAGCACCGGCACGCCACGGATCAGCTGGCCGAGGTCGTCCGCGCGTGGCGACAGGATGCCGGCGGGCCTGAGGCGCCGCATCGTGCCGGCCTCCATCGCGCGGATCACCATCTCGATCTCGACCCCGCGCCCGAGCAGCAGCGCCGGCAGATTGGCCTCACGCACGGCGGTGGTGCGGGTGCGCGCATATTTGAAGTAGCGATAGGCGAGCCGCGGCCCGCCGAGCAGGGCGATCTGCACCAGCCAGTAGAGCGCGATCGAGATCTTGCCGAAATAGAAGGCGCCGTAGAAGCTCGGCGAGATCAGCACGTAATCGAGAGCGAGCAGCGAGACCGTCAGGACGGAGACCGCCTTGACGATATTGGACAGGTCCGGCAGCGAGGCGAAGCGCCATTTCGAGCGGTAGAGCGAGAAGAACCAGTAGACCAGCCCGGCATAGGCGACGAAGAACGGCAGGAAGCGCGGCAGGTAGCGCATATGCTCGACGAGCAGCGCGCCCTCGAACCGCACGACGAAAACGAGCCAGATCGCCAGCGCCGTGACCGCGAGGTCATGCAGGACGACGGCGAGCTTCTTGAGATTCTGTTTGGGCGGGCTGGCCATGTCCGGGCGGTATCCCGCTCCCTCGGCGGCTTGTCAACGCACGAGCGCATCGGCCCGAAGAGTGAAACGCGGTTTGCGGAGAAGCCGATGCGAAATCAGAAACGAGGAGTATCGGGCTGAAGACGCGGCCCGATACGCCAGCGGCGGTCGCTCACCGGGCCTGCGGCCTGGCTTCCAGCGCGCTGAGGATGAAGGCGATCATCTCGTCCGAGTTCGGCCCGGGAATGCACTCGCATTGCGTGATCAGCAGCGGGTGCATGAAGCGGATCATCGCCGTGCGGATGCAGCCGGTGGCATGGGCCGGCTCCATCGGCCGGAACTCGCCCCGCGCGATGCCGTCGGCGACCACGCGACGCAGCACCACGTCGAAGCGCTCGATATGGGCGATGATCGCGTCCCAGCTCTCCTCCATCGCGGCGCAGACCATCTCCTGCATCCGGGCATGGCCGGCGAAACGGGCGGCGTTCAGCCGGTAGGAGGTGGCGAGGATGTCGCGCAGCCGCTCGGTGGCGGGCCGGTCCTCGTCGGCGATGGTGGCGATCGCCTCTTCCTGCTCGCGCTTGTAGCGCTCGAGCACGGCTTCGTTGATCGACTTCTTCGAATCGAAGAAGCGATAGACGTTGGCAGGGCTCATCCGCAGGGATTTGGCGATGTCCGCCACGGTCGTCTTCTGGTACCCGATGTCGCGGAAGAAGCGCTCGGCGGTGTCGACGATGATCTGCCTGGTATCGCGTTCGGGGTTACTCACGGCGTCGCCGGTTGGGTTGTTTCAAACGAAAGCGGTGAAGAATTGATCGTTATGACGAATTTCGTCATTCGTCAACATAATGGCGAATAAAGACTTTTGCCTTGATGTGCATCAATCCCTTACAGCTGCTTCGCTTGGGGAACCCGCCAGAGGGATCGAGGTTCCCCGGATCGCCTAACCGGCGAGAGGTCGCATCCGGGCAAGTTTGAGCAGCGTTTCCGTATCGAAATGCCGTTCAAGATGCGTCGCGAGCGCATCCAGGGTCGCCTCGACAGCGTCCTCGTATTGCAGTTCTGACCCGTGCCGCTCGCCGTCCATGGCCGCCAGCCAGGCGCCGCGCACCGCGTCCGAAGCAAAGACGCCATGCAGATAGCTGCCAGCGACCCGCCCATCCGGGCTCGCGGCGCCCTCTGCCCGGCCTTCGACCCGGAACGGAGCGCGGATCGTGTCAGTGCCTTCCGTGCGGCCGAGATGGATTTCATAGGCCCGGCCCTCGGTCGAGCTGGCCGCATCGATGAAACCGACTTCGCGCACGGTCTTGTCGGTGTCGAGCGTGGTCTCGACATCGAGCAAGCCCAGGCCCGGCGCCTCTCCCGGGGGGCCTTCCAGCCCGAGCGGATCGCGCACGACGCGCCCGAGCATCTGGTAGCCGCCGCAGAGCCCGAGCACGCGCCCGCCCCTGCGGCGATGGGCGAGGATATCGATGTCCCAACCCTCCCGCCGCAGCGCCGCGAGGTCGCGCAGCGTCGTCTTGGAGCCCGGCAGGATGACGAGATCGGCATCGCCCGGCAGCGGCTGCCCCGGCCCGATCATGGCGAGGTCGACATCAGGTTCCAGCTTGAGCGGATCGAGATCGTCGAAATTGGCGATGCCCGGCAAGACCGGAACGGCGATCCTGATGCGGGCTCCGGCTTTGCGTCCCGAATGGATATCGAGCCCGTCCTCGGCCGGTAGCCTGACCGCATCCGCAAACCAGGGCACGACGCCAAGACCGGGCCAGCCCGTTGCCGCCGCGATGGTCGCGACGCCGGGCGTGAACAGTTCGACATTGCCCCGGAAGCGGTTGATCGCGAAGGCGCGGATCATCGCCCTGTCTTCCGGATCGAGCACCGCATGGGTGCCGACCAGGCTCGCGATCACGCCGCCGCGGTCGATATCGCCAACCAGCACGGCCGGGACGTTCGCCGCACGGGCGAAACCGAGATTGGCGATGTCGCGGGCGCGCAGGTTGGTCTCGGCCGGCGATCCCGCGCCCTCGACGATGACGAGATCGGCGCCTTCGCTCAGGCGCGCGAAGCTGTCGAGCACCTGCGGCATGAAATCCCCGCGCCGGGCGAAGTCGCGCGAGGCAAGCCGGCCGGCGACGCGGCCCTGCAGGATGATCTGGCTGCCCTGCTCGCCCTCGGGCTTGAGCAGCACGGGGTTCATGTCGGGATGGGGAGCGATGCGGGCAGCGCGGGCCTGAAGCGCCTGCGCCCGGCCGATCTCGCCGGCCTGGGTCGCCGCGGCATTGTTGGACATGTTCTGCGGCTTGAACGGACGCACCTTCAGGCCGCGATTCGCGAACAGCCGGCATAAGCCGGCGACGATCAGCGACTTCCCGACATTGGAGCCGGTGCCGAGGATCATGATCGCGGGGACGGGGGAGCGGGCCATGCGCCTGCTTAGCGCGGTTTTCGCGGGGGCGGAAACCGGCTGCGGCAATCTTCAGGCAAGGGCGCCGGGAGAGTTTGGCGCGGAGTTCGCGCGCCGGGAGATGGTTCGCAACCATCCTGACAAGGTTCGCCGGCCTTCTGCGGCATCCTGCTGCGCCAAAGGGGCGAAGTCGCATCAGGCGTCCGCCGAAGGCCGGCTGAACTGAATAAACACTGACCGCTGACGAATGTCAACATTCATCATTCGCTATTTATCGCGCCTCTCCGAGAACGATTGTCCATCGGATGCGCCGGCCGGCCCGGCATGCTAAAGCCACGGCTCCCGCCTTTGCCGAGCCGATCCGACCGCGATGAATCCGATCCTCTCCGCCCTCCCCACCACCGTCTTCGAGGTGATGTCGCAGCTCGCCCGCGAGACCGGGGCCGTGAATCTCGGGCAAGGCTTTCCGGATGACCCCGGCCCGCTCGATGTCCGCCGGAAGGCGGCCGAAGCGGTGGTCGACGGCTGGAACCAGTATCCGCCGATGATGGGCCTGCCGGAGCTGCGCGAGGCAGCGGCGAAGCACTACAAGCATTGGCAGGGGCTCGATCTCGATCCGGCGACGGAGGTCATGGTGACCTCGGGCGCGACCGAGGCGATCGCGGGCGCGCTGATGGCCCTAATCACGCCCGGCGACGAGGTCGTGCTGTTCGAGCCGATGTACGACGCCTATCTGCCGCTGGTGCGGCGCGCTGGCGGCATCCCGAAATTCGTGACGCTGACCCCGCCGCATTTCGGGCTGACCGAGGCGGCGCTGGCCAAGGCCTTCTCGCCGAAGACGAAGGTCGTGCTGTTCAACAATCCGCTGAACCCGACCGCCACGATCTTCGGCAAGACCGATCTCGACCTGCTCGCCGATTTCTGCGTTCGCCACGATGCGATCGCGATCTGCGACGAGGTCTGGGAGCATGTCGTCTTCGACGGGCACCGCCATGCCTCGGTGCTGGGACGGCCAGACATGCGCGAGCGCACCGTCAAGATCTCCTCGGCGGGCAAGATCTTCTCGCTGACCGGCTGGAAGGTCGGGCTCGTCATGGCGGCGCCGGCGATCATGCGCGTGCTGTCCAAGGCGCACCAGTTTCTCACCTTCACCACGCCGCCGAACCTGCAGGCCGCGGTCGCCTATGGTCTCGGCAAGGATGACGGCTATTACGAGTGCATGCGCGCCGATTTCCAGCGCTCGCGGGATCGTTTCGCGGCCGGCCTGCGCGATCTCGGCTTCGCGGTGCTGCCGAGCGCCGGCACCTATTTCCTCAATGTCGACATCGTTCCGCTCGGCGAGAGCGACGACGTCGATTTCTGCCGCAGGCTGGTGACCGAGAACGGCGTCGCCGCAATTCCCGTGAGCGCCTTCTATGCCGAGGGCGCGGTCAGGAATGTCGTCCGCTTCTGCTTCGCCAAGCGCGATGCGACGCTGGATGCGGCCCTGGAACGGCTGGCGGCACGCCGCCCGCGCTGAAGCCTCCGGCCGGCGGTTTCAGCCGGCGATCAGCTTGGCGGCTATTGCGCCGACGGCGCCAAGGCGCTTCTGCAGATCGACCGCGACCGCGCCGCCATTCGGCGCCTGCTTGGCGGCTTCGGTCGCCGTCATCAACTGGGCGAGCGCCTGCTGCGCCAAAGCCTTGTCCTTGTTGCGACGCGCCAGCTGGAGCATGGCTTCGGCCTGGTTGGCCCGCGTCTGTGCCCAGAGCAGCGGTGCGCGCTCCTGGCGATACTCTTCCAGCGCCGCGCCGAAGGCGGCGATCGCCTCCTCGATCACGACCGGCTCGCTGTAGCGCTCGCCCATGGCGGCAAGCACGCCGCCCATCTGGTCCTGCAATTCGGCCCAGCGCAGGGGATCGCGGCTGCGATCGGTCGCCTGCGAGACGCGGTTGAGCCCGTTGAAGGCGCGCTCCAGCAGGGAAAGGTCGCTGCGGCGCCGGCCGAGCGTGGCCCGGGCGCGGGAGATCATGTGCTCGGCTTCGAGCCAGCGGGCCTCGTCGTCGCTGCGCTTCCAGACGGCGAGCGCCGTGGCATAGGTCGCGACGGCTTCCTCCAGCAGGTTATCGTCCTTCTGCGAGACGCCGAGATTCACAGCGAGCCGGCCCAATCGCAGCTTCAGGGCACGCCAGAGCGCCGGTGCCTCGTCATGACGCAGATCCTCGATGCCCGCCCGGCAATGAACGAGGGCCTCGTCGAGCAGTTTGGGATCACCAGTCAGCGCGGCGAGCTTGTCGAGCGCCGAGGCCAGCGCTTCCTGCGCTCCGGCGAAGGCGATGGTGTCGGCGAGGCTGTCGAGCCCTTCGAGCAAACGGCGCAGCGCGGCGATCGAGCCGTCATAGCCTTCGCGGCCGCCGAAATCCTCGCTGAGCCGTGCCAGCACCTTCACCTGTTCGAGCGCGGTCTCCCGGCTGCGGTCCACATTTGCGAGGCCGATCAGGGCGGAGGCCTCGCCGTAACGGGCGGCGGCCTCGCGATAGGCCTCGGAGGTCGTGCGCAGGAAGCTGAGTGCTGCGCGGTCGGCGCGGTTCTCGCCGATCAGCAGCCGGCGTTCGAGCGGCAGGGCCGACAGGTCGCTGGAGCCGCCGATGGCATGCAGTTCGGCCTGGGCGAGGCTCTTGTCGGCCTCGGCGAAGCGGCCCTCGACGATGGCCGTTGCGGCTTCGCTGCGCAGGCGCTTGATCTCGGCATCGCCCAGCTGTGTCGCGAGGCGGTTCGACAGCGCGAGAAAATCGCTGGCCTTGCGGTCGAGCAGGCGTTCGCCCGGTAGCGTGGAGCCGGCGCGTCGCAGCCAATCCGCCATCATCGCCGCCATCGCCATCGGCGACAGGCCGCGGCGTCCGGCGACGCGTGCCAAGAGCGGAGCGATCTGGTCGGCTTGGCTGATGGTGGCCTCCCGCTCCGGTCTGGTTTGATCACTAGGGATAGCCGCGCACCCGTCCGGGCGCGCGGCGACCCCAATGGGCTTACTTCGCGGCGATGACCGCGATCTCGACCGTGAACTGCGGCGCGGCCAGCTTGGCCTCGACCGTGGCGCGGCCCGGCGTGGCGCCGGCAACGACCCACTTGTCCCAGACGGCGTTCATCTCGGCGAAGGTCGACATGTCGGAGAGCCAGATATTGACCATCAGCAGCTTGGTCTTGTCGGTGCCGGCCTCGGCCAGCAGGCCGTCGATGATGCCGAGGATGTCGGCGGTCTGCTCGCCGACGCTCTTGCCGGCAGCCTTGTCCGCGACCTGGCCGGCCAGATAGACGGTGTTGCCGTGCACGACGGCCTTGGACATGCGCGGGCCGACGCCGATACGCTGAATGCTCATAGTCTGATCTCCTTGAACGGACGCTTCGCTGGTAGCCCGGCCCGGCCGGTTTCGCAAACGATATGCGGCGACCCTAAGGGAAGAGCGCGCCGAAAATCATCCGCGAGCCCCGGAGGCTCAGGCGAAACTCGCCCAGCCTGCCCAGAGCGCCGCATAGCGACCGGCCTTGCCGATGAGGACGAGGATCGTGAAGCGCCAGAACGGGTAGTTCAGCGTGCCCGCCGCGAAGGTCAGGGGATCGCCGACGATCGGCACCCAGGCCAGCAGCAGGGAAGGCCAGCCGAAGCGGGCAAACAGGCCTTGCGCCTGGGTGAAGCGCTTCGGATCGGGGCGCAGGCGGGCCGGCAACCGGTCGACGCCATGCCGGGCGATCATCAGGCCAAGCCACCAGTTGAGGATCGAGCCGGCCGTGTTGGCGAGGCTCGCGGTCAGGAAGAGCGCGAGCGGATCGACGCTCTTCGCCGCCAGCAATCCGACGAACACGGCTTCCGACTGCGCCGGCAGCAGGGTCGCGGCGACGAAGGCTGCGAGCGCCATCGCGCCGAGAGAGGACAGGCCGGCCATCACGCGAGCATGGCCGCCAGCGCCTTGACCGTATTCGCGTTGCGCAACGTGCCGATGCCGAGCTTCCTGGTCGTCAGATGCGAGAGCAGCTTCGCCTCGTTCGGTTCGCCCGCGAAATCGATCCAGAGATCGCCGTCCCGCAGCGCGAGTCTCATGCCGGGCGCGGCAATAGGCTCCAGTTTGGCGAGGGTATCCGGGCCGAGAGGCGCACGCATGACGCGAATGCCGATATGGGCGCCGTTGCCATCCGGGAAGGGGTTCTGTGCGGCCAGTCGCAGCCAGGCCGGCGCCGTGCGCAGGATGATGTCGACAGGCTTGCCGAAGCGGGCTTGGAACGCAGCCTCCAGCCGGCCTTCGACCGCGGCGAGCGGTGCATCCTCGCCCTCGAAGATCAGGTTGCCGGTGGCGACCCAGGTTCGCGGATTGGCGAAGCCGAGCTCCGCCGCCATGGCCTTCAGATCGGCCATGACCAGTCGCTTGCCGGGACCGAGCACGATCGAGTGCAGCAGGGCGACATAGGTCGTCATCGCGGTCTTGGCGGTTCTACAGCCGGCGCAGGGCGACCTGCTGGATGCGATGGCTCGCGCCCTTGGTCAGGATCAGGCTGGCGCGCTGGCGCGTCGGCAGGATGTTCTCCTGCAGGTTCGGCAGGTTGATCCCGCTCCAGAGCTTCTCGGCGATGGCCAGCGCCTCCTCCTCGCCGATCTCCGCGTATTTGCGGAAGAACGAGCGCGGATCGCGGAAGGCCGTCTGGCGTAGCGTCATGAAGCGGTTGACGTACCAGCGGTGCAGGTCGTTCTCGTCGGCATCGAGATAGACCGAGAAGTCGAAATAGTCGGAGACGAAGGGGATGACCGTGCCGTCCTTCGGCATCCGGCTCGGCTGCAGGACGTTGAGCCCTTCGAGGATCAGGATGTCCGGCCGCTCGACCGTCACGGTCTCGCCGGGCACGACGTCGTAGACGAGATGCGAATAGACCGGCGCGGTCACCTGCGGCTTGCCGGCCTTGACGTCGGAGAGGAAGCGCAGGATCGCGGCGCCGTCATAGCTCTCCGGGAAGCCCTTGCGCCCCATCAGGCCGCGCCGTTCCAGCTCGGCATTGGGCAGGAGGAAGCCGTCCGTGGTGACGAGCTCGACCTTCGGCGTGTTCGGCCAGCGCGAGAGCAGGGCCTTGAGCACGCGCGCGGTGGTCGACTTGCCGACCGCGACCGAGCCGGCGACGCCGATGACATAGGGCACCTTGGCCTCGGACTCGGCCATCAGGAAGCGCTGTGTCGCCTTGAACAGCCCTTGCGTCGCCGCGACATAGAGCGAGAGCAGGCGCGACAGCGGCAGGTAGATCGCCACGATCTCGTCGAGCGAGATCGGGTCGTTGAGCGATTGCAGCTTGGCGAGGTCGTCGACCGACAGCGTCAGCGGCGCGTCGGCACGCAGATGCGCCCATTCGTCCCGCGAGAAGGCGCGGTAGGGCGAGACGAGTTCGCGTTCGGGTGGAGTGGTGATCAGGCGCTGGTCCATGACGCGACCCGCAATCCAGGCTTCGAGGTTCAAGGGAGGGTCATCCTGGCGGGTCCGTCCTCACGCTACTCAACCGGCAAGCTAGCCCGGTCTGGACGCCTTTTCCGCCAGTCCGGAGCGGGCCGTGCGGGCCTCAAGCTGGCTCAAGACGTCCTGCAATGCAACATCGCGCGCCCGAAGCACAACCAAAAGATGATAGAGCACGTCGGCGCTCTCGGCGATCAGCTCGGCCCTGTCGCCCTTCACCGCGGCGATGACGGCCTCGACCGCCTCCTCGCCGAATTTCTTGGCGGCCCGTTCCGGCCCGGCCGCGAGGAGCTTCGCCGTCCAGGATTCCTCGGGCGACGCGGCGGCGCGCTCGGCGACGCGGGCTTCGAGATCGGAGAGGGTGAAAGCGGTCATAGCGAATCCCGAGGCGCGACCCATGCGGCTCGCAGAACAAGAAGGTACCAGATTTCCGCCATTTCGACGGGGGCAGCAAACCAGATATCGCGATCGATTTTCAAAATACCGACCGCAATCGAAACGACCAACGCGGCTGCTAGCACAGTGGCGAGACCAGAAAGCAGCCGACGTCCGTTGTCGAATGCAAACAGGCTGACCGCATGCATGTGGCGTCGCAGGCAGAACCACGTTGCAAAGGCGCTGACGGGCACCAGCAACGTGACATAACCCAATAGGTACAGGACCGTCAGCTTGCGGTACTGATCGTCGTAAATATCGAACTCGCCGCGTGCATCGCGGATATTGAGTTCCGAGACATGGGCAACCGGGGCGATGGCGACTAGCGTCAGCCAGATGAGCCAGATGGTCAGGCGCCGATCCGGTGTCTGGAAAAGCCAGTGGCCCGGTGCATTGCGCACTCAGTCCAGCCTCATCCTGAGACCGGCTTCCGCCATATGCGTCTTGGCCTGGCCGATCGTGTAGGTGCCGAAATGGAAGATCGAGGCGGCGAGCACGGCCGAGGCATGGCCCTGCGCGACGCCGGCGACGAGGTCGTCGAGATCGCCGACGCCGCCGGACGCGATGACCGGGACCGAGACCGCATCCGCGATCGCCCGCGTCAGGCCGAGATCGTAGCCGACCTTGGTGCCGTCGCGGTCCATCGAGGTGACCAGCAATTCCCCGGCGCCGAGCGAGACGACCTCGCGGGCGAAGGCGACGGCCTCGATGCCGGTGGCGTTGCGCCCGCCATGGGTGAAGATTTCCCAGCGGCCGGGCGTGACTTGCTTGGCGTCGATCGCGACGGTGATGCACTGCGCGCCGAATTTCTCGGCCGCTTCCTTGACGAACTGGCGGTTGGTCACGGCGGCGGTGTTGATCGAGACCTTGTCGGCGCCCGCGAGCAGCAGCGCGCGAATATCCTCGACCTTGCGCACGCCGCCGCCGACGGTGAGCGGCATGAAGCAGGCCTCGGCCGTGCGGGTGATCACGTCGAACAGGATGCCGCGATCCTCATGGCTCGCGGTGATGTCGAGGAAGCAGAGCTCGTCGGCGCCGGCCGCGTCATAGGCCTTGGCGGCTTCGACAGGATCGCCGGCATCGACGAGGTCGACGAACTTCACGCCCTTGACGACGCGGCCGTCCTTGACGTCGAGGCAGGGGATGATGCGGGTCTTGAGCGTCATGCCGCTGCTCCCGCGCCGGCCGCCAGCCGCTTCAGCGCCGCCGCCGGATCGATGCGCCCGTCATAGAGCGCGCGGCCCGTGATCGCGCCTTCGAGGATCGCGGCGTCGTTGGCGCAGAGCCGCTCGATATCGGCCATCGAGGCCAGGCCTCCCGAGGCGATGACGGGGATCGAGACGGCCTGGGCCAGCGCGATCGTGCCGTCCCAGTTGATGCCCTGGAGCATGCCGTCGCGGGCGATGTCGGTGTAGATGATCGCAGCAACGCCGGCATCCTCAAAGCGCCGGCCGAGATCGGCCGCCGCCAGCGAGGAGGTTTCGGCCCAGCCCTCGACCGCGACGAAGCCGTCGCGCGCATCGATGCCGACCGCGACCTGGCCCGGGAAGGCCTTCGCCGCCTCGCGCACGAAGCCGGGATCGCGCACCGCCGCCGTGCCGATGATGACGCGGCGAATACCCTTCTCCAGCCAGCCGGCGACCGTTTTCATGTCGCGGATGCCGCCGCCGAGCTGCACCGGAAACGCCACGCGCTTCAGGATCGCCTCGACCGCGGCCGCGTTCATCGGCTTGCCGGCGAAGGCGCCGTCGAGGTCGACAACATGCAGCCACTGGAAGCCTTGCGCCTCGAAATCGGCGGCCTGCGCGGCGGGGTCGTCGTTGAAGATCGTGGCCTGCGCCATGTCGCCCTGCTTCAGCCGGACGCAGCGGCCTTCCTTCAGGTCGATCGCGGGAAAGAGGATCATGGTGCCCAGCTCAGGAAATTCGTGATGAGCTTCAGCCCCAGCTTCTGGCTCTTCTCGGGGTGGAACTGCGTGCCGGCGACATTGCCATGCGCGACCATCGCGGTCACCGGCCCGCCATGCTCGGTGAGCGCCAGCACGTCCTGCGGGCGCGCGGCGGCGAGCGCATAGGAATGGACGAAATAGGCGTGCAGCCCCTGCGGGCCGGTCTCGATGCCGTCGAGCAGGGGGTGCTCGTCCTGCTTGTGCAGGGTGTTCCAGCCCATATGCGGGATCTTGAGGGCGTCGTCCTTCGGCCGGATCAGCGTGACGTCGCCGGGAATCCAGCCGAGGCCCTGCGTCACCGTATATTCCAGCCCGCGCGAGGCGAGCAGCTGCATGCCGACGCAGATGCCGAGGAAGGGCCGGCCCTTGCCCCGCACGACCTCTTCCAGCGTCTCGACCATGCCGGGCACGGCATCGAGCCCCCGCCGGCAATCGGCGAAGGCGCCGACGCCCGGCAGCACGATGCGATCGGCCGCGCGCACGATATCGGTGTCGCTGGTGACATGGATGGTCGAGGGAATGCCGGCCTCGGCCGCCGCCCGCTCGAAGGCTTTCGCGGCCGAGTGCAGGTTGCCCGAGCCGTAATCGATGATCGCGACGCTCTGGCTCATCGTCCCTGGGCCTCCGGAAACAGCCCGATGATCGGCAGCGGCGCGCTCGGCCGCGCTGCGGGCGCGGCCGGTGCAGCTTCCACGCGTGCCGGCACGGCTTCGTCGGCCAGCGCCCGCTCGAAATAGCGGCGCTCCGCCTCGGCCAGCGTGCGGGCCTCGACGACGTCGGACACGCGCCAGCCCTGGCGGGTGAGCTTGCGGATGACGAGGTTGTTGCCCTCGATGCCCAGGAACAGCGCGACCGCCCAATAGATCAGCGAGAGCGCGCTGGCGTGCAGGCCGAAGCGGCTGTTCAGCCAGATCAGCACGCCCCAGAACAGCACGAACAGCAGCGTCGCCAGCCAGAGCCGCTTGCCGAGCAGCCACAGGCCGGTCAGCAGGAAGGCCGGTGTGGTGAAGCTCTCGGGGATCAGCCGCGCCTGCTCGATCTCCTCGCGCCGGTCGCCTTCCGGCGGCGGCGTCATGACGGTGTAGAATGCCATCGAGACCTCCTACAGAGCGCCCTTGGTCGAGGGAATGCGGTCGCCCTCGCGCGGATCGACGTCCAGCGCCTGCCGTAGCGCCCGCGCCAGCCCCTTGAAGCAGCTTTCGGCGATGTGGTGGGCGTTGTCGCCATAGAGCGTCTCGACATGCAGCGTGATGCCGGCATTGATCGCGAAGGCCTGGAAGAACTCGCGCACCAATTCGGTATCGAAGGTGCCGATCTTCTGCGCCTTGAACTCCGTGCGGAAGACCAGGAACGGCCGGCCGGAGACGTCGACGGCGACGCGCGTCAGCGTCTCGTCCATCGGCAGGTGGACATCGGCATAGCGGCGGATGCCCTTCTTGGTGCCGAGCGCCTGCTTGAGGGCCTCGCCCATGGCGATGCCGGCATCCTCGACCGAATGATGGTCGTCGATATGCGTGTCGCCCTTCACCTTGACCGTGAGATCGATCAGCGAATGGCGGGCGAAGAGGTCGAGCATATGGTCGAAGAAGCCGACGCCGGTGGCGATATCGGCCTTGCCGGTGCCGTCGATCAGGAGCGAGACCGCGATATCGGTCTCGTTGGTGCGGCGCTTCACTTCGCCCGAACGCATGCTGGCCTCTCAGGGCTGGCTGGAAAACGGCTTCGCTTTAGCAGGGGCGGAAGGGGATGGCCACAGGGCCGGGAACCTCAGCCGTCATGCTCGCCCTTGTGGCGAGCATCCACGTCTTGAACACCGTGCGTAACGAAGGAAGACGTGGATGGTCGGGACAAGCCCGACCATGACGGAAAAGCCGTAGCTCACACCTTCGCCAGCGCCTGCTCCAGATCGGCGATCAGGTCGTCATGGTGCTCGAGCCCGATCGAGAGGCGGACCAGCCCGTCGCTGACGCCCATCGCGGCGCGAACCTCCGGGGTGAAGCGCTGATGCGTCGTCGTCGCCGGATGGACGATCAGGCTCTTGGCGTCGCCGAGATTGTTCGAGATGCGGATCAGCTTGCAGGCGTCGAGCAGGCGATAGGCGCCTTCCTTGCCGCCGGGAACCTCGAAGGCGATCATCGTCGAGGGGCCGCTCATCTGGCGCTTGATGATCTCGGCCTGCGGATGGTTCTTGTGGCCGGGGAAGATCACCTTGGTCGGCTTGCTCTGCGCCGCCAGCCAGTCGGCCACGGCCGTCGCGTTCTGCGCCTGCTTGGCGACGCGCAAAGGCAGCGTCTCCAGCGCCTTCAGCATCACCCACGCGTTGAAGGGCGACAGGATCGGCCCGGTCTGGCGCAGGTAGTTCTGGATATCGGCCTCGATCAGCTCCTTCGAGCCGAGGATCAGCCCGCCGAGGCAGCGGCCCTGGCCGTCGATATGCTTGGTCGCGGAATAGACGACGATATCGGCGCCCAGTTCGAGCGGGCGCTGGTAAAGCGGCGTGGCGAAGACATTGTCGACGACGAGCTTGGCACCGGCGTCCTTCGCCACCTTGGCGATCGCGGCGATATCGAGCACTTCCAGCGTCGGGTTCGACGGCGATTCCAGGAAGAACAGCTTGGTGTTGGGGCGAACCGCCTTGCGCCAGGCGTCGAGATCGGTGCCCTCGACCAGCGTCGTCTCGACGCCGTAGCGCGGCAGATGGTCCTCGATGATGTAGCGACAGGAGCCGAACAGCGCGCTCGCCGCCACGACATGGTCGCCGGCCCGCACCGGCGCCATCATCGCCGCGGTGACCGCCGCCATGCCGGTCGCGGTGGCGCGACAGGCCTCGGCGCCTTCGAAGGAGGCCATGCGAGCCTCCAGCATCGCGGTCGTCGGGTTGCCGAGCCGGCCATACTGGAAGCCCGGATCGGTGTTCAGGAAGCGGCCTTCGGCCTGCGCGGCATTGTCGTAGACATGGCCCTGCGTCAGGTAGAGCGCCTCGGAGGTCTCGCCGAACTGCGAACGCTGGATGCCGTCATGGACGAGGCGGGTCTCGGGATGCAGCTTGGCTGCGGTTTTGTCCGGTGACGGCATGGAACTCTCGATCCGTTCTTTATAACGGACAAGAGCAGTATCAGCTCCCAAGGAGTTCGTAAAGAAGAACGGAATTTCCTTTTTTAGGGAAGCTGAGCGGGAGGAAACGCCTCCCGCTCAGGATTGCCGTTCGTCCGTTCGCCCGAGGGGCTTGAGGAAGCCGGTGAGGTCCGCGGTGACGTGATGGACATGGCCGGCCTCGATCGCGACCTGCTCCCAGGCCTCGCGGAAGGGGTCGGGCGTCTGCGGCACGATCAGCACGGTCTTCATGCCGAGATCGCTCGGCACGATCAGGTTCTTCTCGATATCCTCGAACATCGCGGCCCGGCCGGGATCGACCGAATGCTTGGCGAGGAAGTTCTCGTAGGTGGCGCGCTCGGGTTTCGGCAGGAAGCCGGCATGGACGATGTCGAAGATATCCTCGAACTGGTCGAGGATGCCGAGCTTGCCGGCGACGTTCTTGGCATGGCCGACCGAGCCGTTGGTCAGGATCAGCTTGCGGCCGGGCAGCGCCGCGAGCGCCGCGCCGAGCTCGGGATTAGGCTCCAGCAGCGTCAGGTCGATATCATGGGCGAAATCGAGGAACTGGTCCGGATCGATCCGGTGCTCCTCCATCAAACCCTTCAGCGTCGTGCCGTAGCGGTGATAGTAATATTGCCGCAGCGCATGCGAAGACAGGCCGTCGAGCCCGAACAATTCCTGCAGGAACAGCGTGATGCGCTCGTTGACCTGCGGCCAGACGCGGCTCTCATGCGAGTAGAGCGTGTTGTCGAGATCGAAGATCCAGTGGTCGACATGCGCGAAGCCTTCCGCCGTCAGGGGCGGGGTCGCGGCAGGTGTGTCTGCGAGTATTGTCATTGGACTCCGAGATGTGGCGAGCCGGAGTCTGCGCCGCAAGTCCTTGGCGGGGGCTTAATCGTGGGGGCTTCTGCAACTCTTGACGCCGTCATCCCGGACAAGCCGCGTCAGCGGCGCCGATCCGGGATCCATGCCTGAACCGTTCCGTAATGGATCCCGGGTCTGCGCTTCGCTACGCCCGGGATGACCGCGTCAGAATTTCCCTCAACGCCGGATGATCGTGCCGGCGCCGGTATCGGTGAAGAGCTCGATCAGCGCCGCATGCGGGACCTTGCCGTCGAGGATGACGACGGCCTCGACGCCCTTTTCCAGCGCGTAGATGCAGGTCTCGATCTTCGGGATCATGCCGCCGGAGATCGTGCCGTCCGCGATCAGGTGGCGGCACTCCTCGATCGTCAGTTCGGAGATGAGCTGCTTGTCCTTGTTCAGCACGCCCGGCACGTCGGTGAGCAGCAGCAGGCGCTTGGCATTGAGCGCCCCGGCGATGGCGCCCGCGAAGGTGTCCGCGTTGACATTGTAGGTCTGGCCGTCGGCGGCGGCGCAGACCGGCGCCAGAACCGGGATCAGCTCGGCCTTCAGCACCGCGTCGAGCACGGTCGTGTTGACCTTCTCGGGCTCGCCGACGAAGCCGAGGTCCAGAACCTCCTCGATCTTGGAATCGGGATCGACCACGGTGCGCGTCACCTTGCGGGCGGTGACCATGTTGCCGTCCTTGCCGCAGAGCCCGATGGCGCGCCCGCCCTCGCGGGTGATGTAGCCGACGATCTCCTTGTTCACCGAACCCGCCAGGACCATCTCGACGACCTCGACGGTCGCCTCGTCGGTGACGCGCAGGCCCTGCTTGAATTCGGACTGGATGCCGAGCTTCTTCAGCATCGCCGCGATCTGCGGGCCGCCGCCATGGCAGACCACGGGTTTAAGGCCGGACTGCTCGAGCAGCACGATGTCTTCGGCGAAATCCTCGGCGGTGGCGGCGTCACCCATGGCGTTGCCGCCATACTTGATGACGATGATCTCCTGGTCGTAGCGCTGCATATGCGGCAGCGCCTGGACCAGCAGCTCGGCGGATTGCGACGGCGTCAGGTGGGGATGGTCGGTCATTCGGGCAGGCTCCGCGCGGCCGCAAGGACAGATGCGGGGCGCTTCTAGCTCAAGATCGACTAAGGCGGAAGAACGCTGACGCCGTTCAGCTGCGCTTCGCGGTCACGGCGGCGACAGCCAGTCCGAGCCAGCCGCCGAGCATGAACCAGCCGCCGATCGGCGCCGCGCGCGGAAACAGAGCCTCGTTGGCGAAGCCGCGCCGGGCGAGATCGGCCGCGAACAGCATCGCGCCGAGGATGATCGCCGAGAGCGCGATCCGGGCGAGGACATCCTGAAGATGCCCGCCCTTGCGCGCCGCGGTGGCGCCGATCACCACGGAGGCATGGAACAGCAGCATCTGCCCGGCCGTCTGGACATTGGCCGTACCGGTGACATGCGCGGCCGCCGCCAGCAGGGCGACGCCGGCAAGGCCCATCAGCGCGGCAAGGGCAAGGTGCAGGCGCGTCGCGGTCATCGGGGCTCAGCCGTGCTCGGCCAGCACGCGGCTGATCGCGGCGCGGAATTCCGGCAAGCCGGCGCCCGTCTCGCTTGAGGTCAGCAGCACCTCGGGGAAGGCCGCCGGGCGGCGCTTGATCTCGTCATAGGTCGCCTCGGTCATGAAGGTCTGGTCGGCCTTCTTCAGCGCGTCGCCCTTGGTCAGCACGACCTGGTAGGACACGGCGGCCTTGTCGAGCGTCTCCAGCACGGCACCATCGACATCCTTGATGCCGTGGCGGGCATCGATCAGCACATAGACCCGCATCAGGTTGGAGCGGCCGCGCAGGTAATCGTGGATCAGCCGGGTCCAGGCCGCGACCTTCTCCTTGCCGACGGCGGCATAGCCGTAGCCGGGCATGTCGACGATGGTCGGCGCATGGGGCGAATAAACCGGAACCGGCTTTTCGCGCGAGCCGCGCTTGCCGCCTTGAGGCCCCGCCCCGAGCGGCTCCTCGTGCTCGACCTGCCGGAAAAAGTTGAGCTGCTGCGTCCGGCCGGGCGTATGCGAGGTCCGCGCCAGCGCGTTGCGGCGCGTCAGCGCGTTGATCAGGCTGGACTTGCCGACATTGGAGCGCCCGGCGAAGGCGATCTCCTGGCCGACCATCGGCGGCAGGTCGTCGATCTTGGTCGAAGCCCAGACGAAATCCCACGGGCCCTCGAAGAGCTTGCGGGCGGCCTCGATCTCCTCGGCGTCATAGGGCTTGGTCGTCGATGTCGTCATGATGCCCTGCCTACACGGCTGCGCGCAGCGCGTCGATATCGGCGCCCTGGATCGCGTCGATATGGCGCGCGATCCTGTCGGCCTCCCAGTCCCACCAGCGGATCGCCAGCAGCTCGGCCACGATCTCCGGTGCAAAGCGCATCTTCACGACGCGGCCGGGATTGCCGGCGACCACCGCATAGGGCGGCACGTCCTTGGTCACCTGCGCCCGCGTGCCGATGATCGCGCCGTCGCCGATCGTCACGCCCGGCATGATCACCGCCTCGCGCCCGATCCAGACATCGTTGCCGATCACCATGTCGCCGCGGTTGTTCGGGCCGGGGCGCTTCAGGCTTTCGGGGTCGCCGAGTCCGAACATCTGGAAGGGGAAGGTCGAGAACCCGCCGATCGGATGGTTGGCGCCGTTCATGATGAACTGCGCCGCCTGCGCGATCGCGACGAATTTCCCGATGATCAGGCGATCGCCGATGAAGTCGAAATGATAGCGCACGCAGCGGGCGACGAAATGCTCCGGCCCGCGCGAGTCGTCATAATAGCTGTAGTCGCCGACCTCGATCAGCGGGTGGTCGACGACAGCCTTCAGGAAGGCGGTGCCTTTCCAGCCGGGGATCGGGTGGCGCGTGCTCGGATCGGGTAGCGGCATCGTTGCGATGGCCTTGGCTGCAAAAGCGAAGGGCGGGAAACCCCGCCCTTCGATCACTCACTTCTTGTTGCTGTTGGCGGGGTTGGGCGCGCCGCCGGCTGCTGCCGGCTTCTTGCCGAACATGCCCTTGAGATTGTCGAACAGCTCGATCTTCACCCCATGCTTGCGCATGATGTAGCCCTGCTGGATCACCGAGAGCAGGTTGTTCCAGCTCCAGTAGATCACCAGGCCGGCCGGGAACGAGCCGAGCAGGAAGGTGAAAAACACCGGCATCCAGGTGAACATCATCTTCTGCACCGGGTCCGGCGGCTCCGGGTTCATCTTCATCTGGATGAACATCGTGATGCCCATAATGATCGGCCAGGCGCCGAGATGCAGGAAAGCCGGCGGGGTGAACGGCAGCAGGCCGAACAGGTTGAACAGGTTCGTCGGGTCCGGCGCCGCGAGATCGTGGATCCAGCCGAAGAACGGCGCGTGCCGCATCTCGATGGTGATGAACAGGATCTTGTAGAGCGCGAAGAACACAGGGATCTGCAGCAGCACCGGCCAGCAGCCGGCGACCGGGTTGATCTTCTGCGTCTTGTACAGCTCCATCAGAGCCTGCTGCTGCTTCATCTTGTCGTCCGCGTAGCGTTCGCGGATCGCCGTCATTTCCGGCTGCAGCGCCTTCATCTTCGCCATCGAGGCGTAGGACTTGTTGGCGAGCGGGAAGAACAGGATCTTCAGCAGCACCGTGACCAGCAGGATCGCGACGCCGAAATTGCCGACATGCTTGTAGATCCAGTCGAGCACGAAGAAGAGCGGCTTGGTGATGAAATAGAACCAGCCCCAGTCGATCAGCAGCTCGAAGCGCTTGATGCCGAGATTCTTCTCGTAGCCGTCGACAGCCGCGACTTCCTTCGCGCCGGCGAAGAGCCGGGCATTGGCGGAAGCGGTGGCGCCCGGCGCGACGGCGACGCTCTCGCCGAGGAAATCGGCCTGGTAGGTATGGCCGGCGCCGGTCTGGACCGAGGAATAGCGGCCGTCATACTTGCGCTGCTGGTCGGGGATGACCGCGGCGGCCCAGTACTTGTCGGTGATGCCGACGAAGCCGCCGACGGCGTCCTTCCAGACCTTGCCGGTCGTGCCCGGCGAGAGCAGCGGCTCCTTGTCGAGCTTGTCGTAGGTGTATTCCTGCAGGCCCTGCTCGCCGAGATTGCCGACGAGGCCCTCGTGCAGCACGTAGTAGCCGAGTGTCGGCGGCTTGCCCTGGCGGACGATCTGTCCGTAGGGGAACAGGTTCACCGCGGCGCTACCCTTGTTCTCGACCTCGTCGCGGATCGTGAACATGGCGTTGTCGTCGATGCTGACGATGCGCCGGAAGGTCAGGCCCTGGCCGTTGTCCCAGCTCAGCGTCACCGGCTTGGCCGGGGTCAGCACCTGGCTGTCGGCGGTCCAGACCGTCGTCGCGTTCGGCAGCGTCACATTGCTGCCCGGCGCCGCGACCCAGCCGAAATCGGAATAATACGCGTTCGGGCCGCCGAGCGGCGAGAGCAGGACGATATTCGCGCTCTTCGGATCGACGGTCTCGCGATAGGCCTTGAGCGAGACGTCGTCGATGCGCGCGCCGGTCAGCGAGATCGAGCCGCTGATCTTGGGCGTATCGATGCGGAGGCGCGGGCTCGCCGCCAGCGCCTGCTCGCGGGTGCCGATCGCCTGCTGCGTGGCAGCGGTTCCGGGCGCGGCCGAGCCTGCGGGCTGGCCGGGAGCGGGGGTCGAGCCGGGCGTAGCGGGCGCCTGCTGGCTCTGGGCCTGCTGGTTCTGCTGCGCGATCTGCTTCTGCTTTTCCATCTGCGGCACGCCGTAGAAGAACTGCCAGCCGAGCAGCACGACCACGGACATGACGATCGCGAGAAGCAGATTGCGGTTGTCTTCTTTCATCATGGTCGGAAACGGATCTCGCTTGGTCCGGTAAAGGCGCGGCGGGGTCAGGCTTGCGAAGGCGTGCCGCGCTTGGGGGGCGGGCGGCGCCTGTCGGCAAAGGCTGCTTCACGCGGCTTGTGAGGCTTTGCCCTGTCGATGGCAATCGAAAGATCGGCGACGAGCGTCTTAAATCGCGCGGTCAGCACGTCGGAGCGGGCGATGACGACGATGTCGCAGGGGCGTTCGGTCTGATGGGCGAGCGCCTGCTTGGCCGCTTCGCGCAGGCGCCTGCGGATGCGGTTGCGCTTCACGGCATTGCCGGTCTTGCGCGAGGCGGTGAGGCCAAGCCTCAGGGCCACGGGTTCGCCGTCCTTGCGGGGCTCGTCGGGCGCGGCGTCGCGCACCTGCGCCATGAAGGCGGACGAACGAAAACGGCGGCCGTGATCGGCCGCCGCCAGGAATTCTTTGCGTTGCGTCAGACGGGCGAGGCGCATGGCGATTGGCCTGTCTTCCGAAACCGGCGCGCTATCGTGACGCGCCAGGGCTCGTCAGGCCGACAGGCGCTTGCGGCCGTGGGCGCGGCGAGCGGCGATGACCTTGCGGCCACCCTTGGTCGCCATGCGAGCGCGATAGCCGTGGCGGCGCTTGCGAACCAGCTTGCTGGGTTGATAGGTTCTCTTCACGGTCCGTCTCCGGGGCCTTTATGAGCACGACGGCCGCGGCTTTCCGGGGAAAGCATGGCCAACCGAGCCTGTCATGCGATAAGGGTCGGCGCCGCCTCTCGGCTGCGCAGGTCGCGGGCTTATGACGGATGGACGACACCAAGTCAACGCCAAACTGGCAGATTCGACGCCGGCTGCGGCGAAGCTCCGCGACCTTGCGATGCCGGCTTGCGATTCGCGCGGACATCCCCGATATAGCGGGCGGGAGGTTGGCGAGGGACGTCTCACTCGCCAACCGGGTCAGGTCCGGAAGGAAGCAGCCCTAACGAGACCGAACGGGTCTTCGTCCAGCCTCCCACCTCATGCGCCCATCTAAAGCGCCGGTCCGAATAGCGGAACCGGCGCGGCGCCATTGACCCTCGCCTCCCGATTGGCGAAACCAGTCCGCATGACCGACCCAATCGACGCCGCCTCTGCTGACGAACCGGGATTCGCCGGTTTCGATCCGGTGCCTGCGCCGCAAGCCGCCGCCACGGGAGCGCCCGCGCCTTACCGCGTGCTCGCCCGCAAGTACCGTCCGGCGCATTTCGGCGACCTGATCGGTCAGGAGGCGATGGTGCGCACGCTCACCAACGCCTTTGCTGCCGGGCGCATCCCGCAGGCCTGGATGCTGACCGGCGTGCGCGGCGTCGGCAAGACCACGACCGCCCGCATCCTGGCGCGCGCGCTGAACTTCCAGACGCCCGACGGGCAGGGCAGCCCGACCACGGATCTGCGCGAATTCGGCATCCATTGCCGCGAGATCATCGAGGGCCGCCATATCGACGTGATGGAGATCGACGCCGCCTCGAACAACAGCGTCGACAATATCCGCCAGATCAATGACGCCGTGCGCTATGCGCCGGTCTCGGCCCGCTACAAGGTCTATATCGTCGACGAGGTGCACATGCTCTCGACCGGCGCCTTCAACGCCTTCCTGAAGACGCTGGAGGAGCCGCCGCCGCATGCGAAGTTCATCTTCGCGACGACGGAAATCCGCAAGGTGCCGATCACGGTGCTGTCGCGCTGCCAGCGCTTCGACCTGCGCCGCGTCGAATCCGACGTTCTGGTCGATCATCTCTCCAATATCTGCCGGGCCGAGAGCGTCGATGCCGAGCAGGAGGCGCTCGCTGCCGTCGCCCGCGCCGCCGAGGGCTCGGTGCGGGATTCCCTCTCGATCCTCGATCAGGCCATCGCGCATGCCGCCGGCCGGATCACGCTCGACGATATCCGTTCGATGCTCGGCCTGGCCGACCGGGCCCGCGTCATCGACCTCTTCGAAGCCGTGATGAAGGGCGATATCGCCGCCGCGCTCGGCGAATTGCGCGCGCAATATGATGCCGGCGCCGATCCGGTCGTGGTGCTGAACGACCTCGCCGAGTTCACCCACTTGGTCACCCGCCTCAAGCTCGTGCCCGAGGCGGTGAAGGATAACAGCCTCGCCCAGGCCGAGCGCGTGCGCGGCGGCGATTTCGCCCAGCGCCTTTCGGTCCGCATCCTCGCCCGCACCTGGCAGATGCTGCTCAAGGGCATTGCCGAGGTGAAGCAGGCCGACCGGCCGGTGATGGCGGCCGAGATGGTCCTCGTCCGCCTTGCTCATGCCGCCGACCTGCCGACGCCGGACGAGGCCTTGAAGATGCTGCGTGACGGCATGGGCTCCGTCCCCGCCGGCAATGGGAATGGTGGCGGCAACGGCATGGGCATGCCACGCCCGCCTTCAGGCGGCGGCAATACGGCGCTCGCCGCCCGCCCGATCCTGGCCAGCGCCAATCCCGCGCCGGCTCCCGTCGCGCGCGCGGTGGCCGCGCCGATGGCGATCGTCGCGACGCTGGAGGATGTCGTCGCGCTGGCCTCCCAGCATCGCGACATCACGCTCAAGATCGCGCTGGAGCGCGATATCCGGCCCGTGCGCTTCGAGCCCGGCCGCATCGAATTTTCGCTGGCCGAGGGCGCCTCGCGGACGCTGGCGCAGGACCTCTCCCGCCGCCTGAAGGAATGGACCGGCCAGACCTGGATGGTCGCCGTCGTCAATGACGAGGGCGGCGCCACCATGCGCGAGCAGGCGGCGGCCGCAAAGGACCAGCGCGAGAGCGACGCGGCCGCTCACCCGTCGGTCAAGGCGGTGCTGGAGCGCTTTCCCGGCGCGCGCATCGTCGATGTCCGTGATCCCCGCGCCATTGCGGCGGCCGAGGCGGCGGCGTCCATGCCGGCCGAAGACGAATACCTGCCCGATGCCGAGCCCCTGTTCGACGATTCCGAACCGGATTTCGACGGCATCGATTTCTGACGATTCCGAGGAGGATTTTCGATGCGCGACATGATGGGCCTGATGAAGCAGGCGCAGCAGATGCAGCAGAAGATGGCCGACATGCAGGCCGCGCTCGACAATATCGAGGTCGAGGGCGGCGCTGGCGGCGGCATGGTCACGGTCACGATGACGGCCAAGGGCGCGCTCAAGGGCGTGAAGATCGACCCCAGCCTGATGGTGCCGGACGAGCGCGAAATCCTCGAGGACCTGATCGTCGCGGCTGCAAATGACGCCCGCACCCGCGGCGAGCGCGTCATGCAGGAGCGCATGGCCGAGATCACCAAGGGCCTGCCGATCCCGCCGGGCATGAAGCTGTTTTGAAACGCAATGGCGGCCGCCCGCTGTCATTCCGGGGCTTCGCGAAGCGAAGAACCCGGAACCCACGACTGGGCTGTCCCGATCACGCCGCCGCGTCCTACCGCGCTCACCCGGTCGTGGCTTCCGGGTTCGGCCTGCGGCCGCCCCGGAATGACAAGGTAGTACGATGTCCCGCGCCATTGCCGGTCCCGAGATCGAAAGGCTGATCCAGCTCCTGGCCAAATTGCCGGGGCTCGGGCCGCGCTCGGCCCGGCGGGCCGCCTTGCATCTCGTCAAGAAGCGCGAGCAATTGCTCGGCCCGCTTTCCGAGGCGATGGCGGTGGCGCGCGAGCGCATCGTCGTCTGCGCCCGTTGCGGCAATGTCGATACCAGCGACCCCTGCGGCCTCTGCACCGATCCGCGCCGCGACGATTCGCTGATCGTCGTCGTCGCCGATATCTCGGATCTCTGGGCGCTGGAACGTTCGGGGGCTGTCTCCGGCCGCTATCACGTGCTGGGCGGCGTGCTCTCGGCGCTCGACGGTGTCAGGCCCGAGCATCTCTCGCTCGATGCGCTGGTGGCGCGGGCTTCCGATCCGGCGGTGAAGGAGGTCATCCTCGCGCTCAACGCGACGGTCGACGGCCAGACCACGGCGCATTTCATCACCGACCTCATGGCGCATCTGCCGGTGAAGGTGACCAAGCTCGCCCACGGCGTCCCGGTCGGTGGCGAGCTCGATTATCTCGACGACGGCACGCTGGCCGCCGCGATCCGCCAGCGCACGGGCTTCTAAGGCGTCCTCAGAACTTGTAGGCGACGCTGGCGCGGGCGCTGTGGGTCGAGAGGTCCTGCGAGCCGGTCAGGCCCGGGAAGGCGCCGGAGCTGGCGAAGCGGTTCCGGCCGAAATCGGTATAGCGATACTCGGCGCCGAGGATCAGGTTGTCGGTGAAGGCGAAATTGACGCCGGCGCCGACATTCCAGCCGGTCCGTGCGCTGGTCAGCCGTTCGCTGAAGCCGGCGCCGGGCGTGAAGACGCGCCGCTCGTATTCGGTGAAGGAGGCGCCGCCGGTGCCGTAGACCAGCCAGCGGTCGAAGGCGAGGCCGAGGCGCGCGCGGGCCGAGCCCTGCCAGTCCTGGCTGACGCGGGCGGAGAGGCCGATGCCGTCGAAGCGGCTGCGGCTATCGAGGGCTTCGACATCGCCCTCGACACCCAGCACGATGCCGCCGAGCTGGTAGTTGAAGCCGGCATGGGCGCCGCCGAAGGCCGTATCCTCGCCGGCACGGAAGCTGACGGGGGCGAAACCGCCGCCCGGCGCGCCGATCCGCACGCGGCTGTCGCCCCAGGCATAGCCGCCCTGAAGACCGGCATAGACACCGGTCCAGGAATAGAGCGCCGGCAGGTCCGGGGCCGGCGGCAGGGCGATCTTGCGCAGGTCGGCCGCTCCGGCCGCGCCCGACAGCAGGATCGCGAGGCCCGTCAGGCCGGTTCTGAACAGCTTCGTCATCGGGCTTTCCGCAACATGGGGAAGCGCCTGCCGCTCGCGGCTGCGCCCTGCCATAACGAAGCATTAAGGTTAACAATCGGCTAAGCCGTGCCTCCCCGGGTTTCGCATCGGAACGATTGCGGCCGGATGCGGTTGCTCGCATGCTTGCGGGCAAGAACTGGCTGCGGAGAAACGGGTCCGACATGGCTTTCCTGAAACGGATCACGGGCGCCGCCGGGATCGGGGTCGCGCTCGGCTATCTGTCGGGATTGCTGTCCGACAAGCTCGGGCGGCATCGGGAGGAAGCGGTGCGCGGCCGGCTGGCGAAGACGCCGCTGCAGATGACCTGGCTCGGCTGGAAGGACGTGCTGCTGCGCTTTGCCGGCAATGTCGCCGAGAACCGCCTCTCGTCGCTGGCGGGTGCGGTCGCCTTCTTCACCCTGCTCTCGCTCGTGCCGGCCCTGTCGCTGATGGTCACGCTCTATCGCTATTTCACCGATCCCGGGACCATTGCCGAGCAGCTCGACACGGTGACGACGATGTTCCCGCAGGCCGCACGCGAGCTCATCCACGAGCAGGCGGTCAGGCTCTCGACCCAGTCCGGCTTCGTCCTGTCCACGACCTTCTATGTCAGCCTGCTCGTCGCGGCCTGGTCGGCCAATGCGGCGGTGAAGGCGATCTTCGATGCGCTCAACATCATCTATCGCGAGACCGAGAAGCGCAGCTTCCTCAAGCTCAACGCCATCTCGCTCTTCACCACGGTCAGCGGCGTCGTCCTGCTCACCGCCGCGCTGATCGCCATCGCCAGCCTTCCGGTCGTGACCGCGCTCTTCCCCTTCCATGTCGAGCTGGAGCGCCTGATCGGGCTGGTGCGTTGGCCCGCCTTCTTCGTCGTCGCGACCTTCTCGATCGCGATCCTCTACTGGATCGGCCCGAGCCGCGAGCGCATGCGCTTCATCTGGGTGATGCCCGGCGCGATCGCCGCGGCCCTGCTCTGGGGCGCGGCCTCCTATTGCTTCTCCTGGTATGTCTCGACGCTCGGCAACTACACGGCGGCCTATGGCTCGCTCGCGACCGTCGTGGTCTTCATGACCTGGCTCTGGCTCTCGGCGATGATCGTGCTGGCCGGTGCCGAGCTCAATGCCGAGCTGGAGCACCAGACCGCGCATGACACCACGACCGGCCGGCCGAAGCCGCTCGGCCAGCGCGGCGCCACGATGGCCGACCGGGTCGGCCCACCCAGGGCGGAGTGATGCTCGACCCGCAGGCCACGCGCCAGGACGACCTGCGCACCGGCAAAGGGCCGTGGCGCCCGACTCCGGTGCGGCCTTCGGGACGGGAGATCGAGGCGGACACGCGCTGCGACATCGTGATCGTCGGCGGCGGCATCACCGGCGCCCTCGTCGCCGAACATCTCACGGCGATGGGCCGCGACGTCGTCCTGATCGACCGCGAGCGCGAAGGCTTCGGCAGCACGGCGGCCTCGACCGCGATGCTGCAATGGGAAATCGACCTTCGATTGTCGGAACTGGCGGCATTCTACGGCTTCGCCGCTGCGGCCGAGGTCTATCGGTTGAGCTTTCAGGCGGTCGCGGGCCTGCGCGGTCTGGTCGGGGAACTCGCGCTCTCCTGCGGGTTCTCAGCCCGCCAGACCGTCTATCTCGCTGCGGGTGAAAGTGGCCCGCGCAAGCTTCGGGAGGAAGCCGCCCTGCGCGAGCGGGCCGGGTTGCCCGGCGATTTCCTGGACCATGCGGCCCTCCGGGCCGCCTTCGGCTTCGACCGGGCGGCGGCGATCGTCTCGCCCGGTTCGGCCGAGGCCGACCCGCTCAGCCTGTGCCATGGCCTGCTCGCGGTGTCCGCGCAACGCGGCGCGAGATTGATCCGCGAAGAGGCGGTGGGCTTCGACGGCGCCGGCCGGTCTGCCGCCGTTACTCTCGCCAGCGGCCGGGTCGTCGAGGCCGGCAGCATCGTGCTGGCCACCGGCTATGTCATGCCCGACATCGTCAGGGACGATCTGCATCGCGTCGCGTCGAGCTGGGCGATCGCGACGGTTCCGCAGGTGCCGCAAGCGCTCTGGCCCGGCCCCGCGCTCGTCTGGGAGGCCTCCGAGGACTACTGCTACTGTCGCACGACCACGGATGGCCGCATCGTTTTCGGCGGCGAGGACGAGGATTTCGACGATCCCGACCGGCGCGAGGCGCTCGGCCCCGCGAAAACCAGGGCTCTGCAGGCGCGTCTGCAGGGGCTGATCCCGCAGGCCGGCCTCGACCTCGATCATGCCTGGTCCGGCGCCTTCGGGCAGACGGGAGACGGGCTGCCATTGATCGGGCGCGTGCCCGGCCATCCGCGCCTGCTCGCGGCCTACGGTTACGGCGGAAACGGCATCACCTTCAGCTTCATGGCCTCGCGCCTGATCGGGGCGCTGGTGAGCGGACGCGAGAAGCGCTGGTTCCGCCATTTCGCCATCGACCGGCCGCGCCCCGCCTGAATGGCGGTGATTGCAGTCATGCAATCGTAGCCTTGCCGAGCGGGTGGGCGACAAGGCGCTGCACAAACGCCATGTTGGGAAGGTGGCCGGCAGGGCCGCCGCGAAAGGATTTCCCATGGTCGCAACGATCGAACGGACGGCTTCCGCCGTCACTCTCGAAGCCCATAAGGCGCCCGTCTTCATCGGCGCCGTGACGCTGCGGGCGCATGATCTCCCGGCGCTGACCGCCTATTATCGCGATGCGATCGGCCTTCGCATCATCCGGCAGGATGCGACGAGCGCCGATCTCGGCGTCGGCGGGCAGGTGCTCGTCCGGCTTGTCGCGGGCGCGGTCCGGCCGACCTCGACTGCCGGCCTGTTCCATCTCGCCATCCTGTTGCCGTCCAGGCAGGACCTCGCCAACTGGCTGAGGCATGCCGCGGTGACGCGCATCCCGCTCGAAGGCGCCTCCGACCATCTCGTCAGCGAGGCGCTCTATCTGTCCGATCCCGAAGGCAACGGCATCGAGATCTATCGCGACCGCAAGCGCGAGGAATGGCCACGCAAGCCCGATGGCAGCATCGCCATGGCGACCGAACGGCTCGATCTCGACAAGCTGCTGAGCGAAGCCGACGAGGCTGTCTATGCCGGCATGCCCGAGGGCACGGGGATGGGCCATATCCATCTGCGCGTCGGTGATACCAAGGCGGCCGAGGCCTTCTATCGCGACCTGCTCGGCTTCGACCTGATGGTGCATTATCCCGGCGCGAGCTTCCTCGCCAGCGGCGGCTACCATCATCATATCGCGGGCAATATCTGGGGCAGCCGCGGCGCCGGCCCGCGCCAGCCGGGCGAGGCGGGGCTCGACCGTTTCGAGCTGGTCGCGCGCAACGAGGCGGATTTCGTGGCGATGCGTCAGCGCATCCTGGCTGCGGGCGGTAATGAGAATGAGGGCGTGCCGAGCGTCACCGATCCCTGGAACAACCGGCTGGTTCTGGTGCGCTGAAACGCGCTTATCGCGTTAGCAGATGCGAGCGGCGGGTTCCGCTCGTGTCGGGCGTGAAGCCATTCGCTTCCCAGAAGGCGCTGGCGCGCGGATCGGCCGCGCGCAACGAGAGCCGCGGCGCAAGATCGAGCCCTTGCTGGATCAGCGCGGCGGCCAGCACGCGCCCGATGCCGGCGCCGCGATGCAGCGGCCGGACATAGACATGCCGCACGCGCAGCAGATCGGGAGCGGGATCGTAAGGGTCGGGCGTCAAGGCGCCGATGCCGGCGAGCTCGCCTTCGTGGAAGGCGGCGAAGGTGACGAAGCGCTCGTCGGTGCCGCCATAGTGGCCCGCGAGCCATTCCTCGCGCAGCCCCTCGATGAAGCGGTAGCTTTCCGCGCTCGCCTCGTGGCGCAGGGCCTCGAAATCGTCCGGCAGGCTCTCCGCCAGCCGGACGATCTGGATGGCCGTTGCGGTCACAGCCCCTCGAACAGGGCGCTGGAGATATAGCGCTCGGCGAAGGAGGGGATGATCACCACGATGGTCTTGCCGGCATTTTCCGGCCGGGCGCCGACTTCGAGCGCCGCAGCGACAGCCGCGCCGGACGAGATGCCGGCCGGGATGCCCTCGCTCCTGGCGAGCGCGCGCGCCGTCTCGAAGGCCGTCTGGTTGCCCACGGTGACGACCTCGTCGATGATTCCACGGTCGAGAATACCCGGCACGAAACCGGCACCGATGCCCTGGATCTTGTGCGGGCCGGCCTGGCCGCCGGACAGGACCGGGGAATCCTCCGGCTCGACCGCGACCATCTTCACGCCGGCCTTGCGGGCCTTCAGCACCTGGCCGACGCCGGTGATGGTGCCGCCGGTGCCGACGCCGGAGATGACGATGTCGACCGCGCCATTCGTGTCGTTCCAGATCTCCTCCGCCGTGGTCTTGCGGTGGATCTCGGGATTATGCGGGTTCTCGAATTGCTGCGGGATGATCGCGCCGGGGATTTCGGCCTTGAGCTCCTCGGCCTTGGCGACGGCGCCGCGCATGCCGCCGGGGCCCGGCGTCAGCACGAGTTCGGCACCGAGCAGGGCGAGCATCTTGCGCCGCTCCAGCGACATCGTCTCGGGCATCACGAGGATCAGGCGATAGCCGCGGGCTGCCGCGACGAAGGCGAGCGCGATGCCGGTATTGCCGGAGGTCGGCTCGATCAGCGTGCCGCCGGGCTTGAGCGCGCCGGAGGCCTCCAGCGCATCGATCATGTTGACGCCGATGCGGTCCTTCACGCTCGAGATCGGGTTGAAGAACTCGAGCTTGGCCAGGATCGTCGCCTTGACGCCGCGCTCGGCCGGCAGGCGGTTGAGCTTGACCAGGGGCGTGTCGCCGATCGTGTCGGTGATCGAGTTGTAGATGCGTCCGCGTCCGGGCGCCTTCGTCGTCTTCTGTGCTTCGGTCATGACATGACTCCTCTGGACGAGAGAACGTTCGGTCGCGACGCTAGAACAATTCACAGAATCTGTCGAATAAAGAAATAAATCACACAATCAGATAGTGAAATCAGGTTTCGTTCCGGGCTCGCCGAAGACGGCCTTGGCCTGCGCCCGGCGGCACAGTTCCTCGACCGTCACGGTGTCCAGCGCCGCGAGGAAGGCCGCCGAGGCATGTGCGACCTCCGGCCCGATGACCTCGTCGACCAGTCGCGATTGCGGCTCCGGCCCGAGCGCTTCCTCGATCGCTTCCTGCATCGCGGCGCGCGCGATGTCGCCGGCCGTGATCTTGCGGCGCTCGCGGGCGAGTTCGTAGCCGCCGCGCGGGCCGCGCACGCCCTTGAGGATGCCGACGCGCACCAGCGTCTGCAGCAGGGTTTCGAGATGGCGCGGCGGCAGCGCATGGCGCGCGGCGAGCAGCTTGGCCGCGACCGGCTGCGGCCTTGCATGCAGCGCGATATCGACCACGGCGGCGATGGCGAGCAGGCTGCGGCGCGAGAGCAGGATCATGGCCGCTTCTCCCCGCCGCCGCTCGCGACGCCGGTCGAGCCAAAGCCGCCCGCGCCGCGTGCCGTGGCGTCGAGCCCTGCGACCTCCGTGAGAATGGCGCGCGTCACCGGCGCGATCACCATCTGCGCGATCCGGTCGCCACGGGCGATGGCGAAGGGCTCCTGCCCGAGATTGATCAGCGGCACCTTAACCTCGCCGCGATAGTCGCTGTCGACCGTGCCGGGTGCGTTCAAGACGGTGACGCCATGCTTGACGGCAAGGCCCGAGCGCGGGCGTACCTGCCCTTCGAAACCCGCTGGCAATTGCATCGCCAGCCCGGTCGGGACGAGCGCGCGTTCGCCCGGGGCGAGCGAGAGGCCTTCGGCAATCGCGGCGCGCAGGTCGAGCCCGGCCGCGCCTTCCGTCTCATAGGCCGGCAAGGGCAGGTCGGCGCCATGCGGGAGGCGTTGCAGCAGGACCGCGACCATCGCTCAATCCGCCTGCCGGGCCGGCGCCAGCCCGGCGATATGGGCGATCAGGCGCGCCGCGACCTCGCCCTTCGGCAGGGTCGGCCAGGTCTCGATGTCCGTCGCGGTGACGAGATGCACGGTATTGGCATCGCCGCCCATCACGCCGGTGCCGCCGACATCGTTGGCGACGATCAGGTCGCAGCCCTTCCGGGCAAGCTTGGCGCGGGCATAGTCGATCACGTTCTGCGTCTCGGCGGCGAAGCCGACGACCAGCGGCGGGCGCCCGTTCTTGCGATGCGCGATCGTTGCGAGGATGTCGGGGTTCTCGACCAGCGAGAGGGGCGGCAGCGCCTTGCCATCCTTCTTCAGCTTGTCGGAGGCCGCGTCGGCGACGCGCCAGTCGGCGACGGCAGCGGCGAAGATCGCGATATCGGCAGGCAACGCCGTCTCGACGGCCGAGAGCATCTCGCGCGCCGATTCGACATGGATGGTCTCGACGCCGGCGGGATCGGGCAGGTTCACCGGGCCGCTCACCAGCGTCACGCGTGCTCCGGCCGCGGCCGCCGCTGCCGCGATGGCATGGCCCTGTTTCCCGGAGGAGCGGTTGGCGATGTAGCGCACGGGGTCGATCGGCTCATGCGTCGGCCCGGACGTGATCAGCACATGCCGGCCTGCGAGCGAGCCTGTCGCATGCTCACCACCCGGCAGCCGGCCGAGGAAGCCGATGGCACGCTGGGCGTTGGGCTTTTCTTCTGCGAGCGCCAGCTCGATCGCGGCGAGGATTTCCGGCGGCTCGGCCATGCGGCCCGGCCCGCTCTCGCCGCGCTCGGCCATGGCGCCGACATTGGGGCCGACGACGAGCACGCCGTCCTTCTCGAGCTGCGCCATGTTCCGGCGGGTCGCCGGGTGCTGCCACATGCGCGGGTTCATCGCCGGCGCGATCAGCACGCGCTTGTCGGTGGCGAGCAGCGCGGTCGAGGCGAGGTCGTCGGCATGCCCGTTCGCCATCTTGGCGATCAGGTCTGCGGTCGCGGGCGCGACCACGACGAGGTCGGTCGAGCGCGACAGCTGGATATGGCCGATATCGGCCTCGTCGGTCAGCGAGAACAGGTCGGTGAAGCAGCGCTCGCCCGCCAGCGACGAGACGGTGAGCGGCGTGACGAACTGCTCGCCCGCCTTGGTCACGATGCAGCGCGATGCGATGCCGCGATCCTTCAGCCGGCGGATGACCTCCAGCATCTTGTAGGCGGCGATGCCGCCGCCGATGATCAGGAGAACGGAGCGGGAAGCGGACAAGGCGGCTCCTCGGGCAGCGCGAATGGCGAACTGTCCGTTACGTAGCATCTGCCACGCCGCGCTGTCATGCGCGGCGCGTTGCCCCGCCTTCCTCAGTTGCGGGGCAGATCGGGCACCTTATAGGCCGTCGTCGCCTTGATCCGCTCCATCGCGAAGCGCGACGTGACGTTCTTGAGCGGGATCGTCTCGATCAGCTTCTTGTAGAAGCCGTCATAGGCGGCCATGTCGGCGACCACGACGCGCAGCATGTAATCGACATCGCCCGCCATCCGGTAGAACTCCATCACCTCCGGCATCGCCGCGACCATCTGGGCGAACTTTTCCAGCCAGGGGCCGGAATGGTCGGCTGTCTCGATCTGGACGAAGACGGTGAGGCCGAGCCCGATCTTCTCGGGCGCGACCAGCGCGACCCGCTTCAGGATCACGCCGGCCTGTTCCAGCTTCTGGATGCGCTTCCAGCACGGGGTCTGCGAGAGCCCGACGCGGTCGGCGAGCTCCGCGATCGAGATATTCGCGTCCGCCTGGAGCACGGTCAGAATCTTGCGGTCGATGGCGTCCATTCTCTCAAGCTCGCTATCTGGAGAAATTCGTTTCGCAGATTTCGCATGAAATAGACGAATTATCTTTTTCTAGCTAATCTATTGCATCCAGATAGAAAATCCTTTTCTCAATCTGTCAATGGGGCTCAATCGGGCCTGTTTTCGAAAGGGATTTGAACGATGGATCGCCGCCAGTTCCTCATCGCCGGGTCGAGCCTCGCGGCGGCCATGCCCTTCGCCGCCGCTCCGGCCCGCGCTCAGAGCGTCGCGGCGCGTGTCGGCTACATTCCGATCGTCGGCACGGCGCCGTTCTTCGTCGCCAATGGCGAGGGCTGGTTGAAGCAGGGGGGCATCGATGTCGCGGTCACCGTCTTCGAATCCGGCCCGAACATGATCCAGGCGCTGGCTTCCGGCACGATCGATGTCTATGTCGCCGGCGTCGCGCCGCTCGCGGTTGCCCGCTCGCGCGGCATCGACATCCGCGTCGTCGCCTCGACCGCGATCGGCGAGAACGTCGTGGTCAGCGCGCCTTCGCTCACCAAGTTCTTCACCCCCGGCACGAATGCCGCCGCCGCCTTCAAGGCCTTCCGCGCCGCCAATGGCAAGGCCGCGCGCCTCGCCACCCAGCCGGCCGGCTCGGTACCCAACACGACCCTGCAATACTGGCTCTGGGAGGTCGCGAAGGTCGACAAGGCCGATGTCGAGATCGTACCGATGGGCATCGACGCGACCCAGCAGGCGATCCTGGCCGGCGCGGTCGATGGCGGCTCCGTCCGCGAGCCGGCACTGACCATCCTCCAGACCCGCAACCCGCAGATCAAGCTCGTCGCCGGCGGCGAGGAGGTCTTCCCCGGCCAGCCCGGCACGGTCGTCGCTGTCTCCGGCGCCTTCGCCACCAAGAACCCGCAGGCCGTGCAGAACCTCGTCACCGGTCTCGTCAGGGCAGCCGCGCTGATCAAGGCCGATCCCAAGAAAGCCGCTCCCCATGTCGGTGCCGCGCTCGGCAAGGGCATCGTCGATCCCGAACTGATCCAGAAGGCGCTGGTCTCGCCGGCCAGCCAGTTCGAGATCGACCCGCGCAAGATCATCGAGCCGTCCCGCGCGATGCAGGCCTATCAGGTCAAGCTCGGCTCGCTGGAGAAGGAACTTCCCTTCGACGGGCTGTTCGAAACCCAGTATTTCGAGCGCGCGATCAAGACGGGCGGCTGATGCCGATCCTCATGGATATCGTTGTGGATATGAAACGCGGGTCATCCCGGGCGATCGCAGGGAGACCCGGGATCCATTCCGGAGCATATCTCGGTGAGGTTCAGCCATGGATCCCGGGTCTGCGCTTCGCTCCGCCCGGGATGACGGTGCGTTTACGAGCCAGAGGTTGAGTGGTTTGACGTTGCAGTCGTTCCGGGCTCCGGCCCTCGCCCTTCTGGGCCTCGTCGCCTTCCTCCTGCTCTGGGAGGCGATGCCCTATTTCGGTCTGGTGAATCCGGCCTTCCTGCCGGGGCCGAGCGCCCTGCCGAAGGCCTTCATGCGGGAGCTCTCCTCCGGCGCCTGGTTCGCGGCCATACTCGGTTCGCTCTGGCACTACTTTGTCGGCCTGTTTGTCGGCGCCGGTCTCGGTATCGCCTTCGGCGTCCTGATCGGCATGTCCCGCATTGCCGAGGAGGCGACGGCCTGGGTCGTCCGGGTACTCAGGCCGATTCCGGGTCTCGCCTGGGTGCCCTTCGCCATCATCTGGTTCGGTGTGACGCCCGGCGCGGCGGTCTTCATCATTGCGATCGGCGTGTTCTGGATCGTGTTCTTCGCGGCGCAGGGCGCGATCCGTGGCGTCGACCGCGATCTCATCGAGGTCGCCGATGCCTTCGGCTTCCGCTCGCCCTGGGCTCGTCTGTTCAAGATCCTGCTGCCGGCGGCCCTGCCGGGCATTCTCGTCGGCATCAGGACGGCGCTCGGCCAGGCCTGGATGGCGGTGGTTGCGGCCGAAATCTTCGGCGTCGCCGGTGTCGGCCAGCGCATGATGCAGGCGTCCAGCCTGCTCGCGACCGATATCGTCGTGGTCTACATGCTGACGATGGCGGCGCTCTACGGCCTGCTCGACACCGGCTTCGTCGCCTTCCAGAAATGGGTGCTGCGTTGGAAAGCGTGATCGAGATCAAGGGTCTGTCGCTGACCTTCACCCGCGACGGCGAAGAGACCGAGGTTCTGCGCAAGCTCGACCTGAATGTCGGGCGTGGCGAGTTTCTTGCCATCGTCGGCCCCTCCGGCGTCGGCAAGTCGACCCTGCTGCGCGTCATCGCCGGCCTCGCCAGGCCGAGCGGCGGCGAGGTCGTAATCGACGCGAAGGACCGGACGCGCCGGCCGGTCGCGCTGGTCTTCCAGGATTCGCGCCTGCTGCCCTGGCGCAAGGTCGTCTCCAATGTCGGCTTCGGGCTCGAAGGCCGCGCGCCCCGCGCCGAGCGTCTCGCCAAGGCGACGGCGATGCTCGACCTCGTCGGCCTCGCGCCGCTGGCGCAGCGCTGGCCGCACCAGCTCTCCGGCGGCCAGCGCCAGCGTGTCTCGCTCGCCCGCGCACTCGCCGTCGAGCCGGAAATCCTGCTGATGGACGAGCCCTTCTCGGCGCTCGACGCCCTGACGCGCGAGAACCTGCAGGACGAGCTGATCCGCGTCTGGCAGCGCACGGGCAAGACCGTGCTCTTCGTCACCCATGATATCGACGAGGCCGCCTATCTCGCCGATCGTGTCGTCGTCCTCTCGGGCGCACCCGGCCAGATCATCGCCGAGCACCGCATCGACGCGAGCCGCCCGCGCAAGCGCGGTGCGGCGGCGGAGGCCGAGATCGTGCGTGCGGTCCGCCAGGGCCTCGGCGCCGACATCGTGACGGACGGCGCCGCGATCTGACCCATCGCGCCGCCCGTATCGAGGGCGGCGACATCATGGCACGCTGCCTCCCGGCGCCCGATCGCCCAGAATGGTCCTGACCCCGCCTCACTGCCTTGTCATTGGCAGGTGAGGGCGGATTGAGGCATGGGGTCCGGGTGATCAGGGATGGCGACGGCATCATGCGGCTTCATTTCGGCAAGCGTTTCCTGCGCGGGGCAGTGCTGGCATTCGGGCTGGCGGCTCCGGGCTTGGCGCTCGCAGCCGAATCCGCCGCGGTCACCTCGCCGCGCGTCACCGCGACCCTGCTGTCGAGCCGCGATACGGTCGTGCCCGGTGAGCGCTTCAAGGTCGCGCTCGTCCAGAAGCTGGCGCCGCACTGGCATACCTACTGGCTGAATCCCGGCGATTCCGGCGAGCCGACCCAGATCAGGTGGGACCTGCCGGCCGGCGCGACGGCCGGCGAGATCCAGTGGCCGGCGCCCAAGGCGATCCGCGTCGAGCCGCTCGTCAATTTCGGCTTCGAGGGCACTGTCCTGCTGCCGCTCGAGATCACCGTCCCGGCCGATGCCAAGCCCGGCGAGAATTTTGCGCTGAAGGCCGAGGCGACCTGGCTCGTCTGCGAGAAGATCTGCATTCCCGAGGAAGGTTCCTTCTCGCTCGACCTCCCCATCGCCGCTGTCAGCACGGTCGATCAGGCTGCAGCAGCGCGGATCAATGCCGCCATCGCGGCGCTGCCGAAGCCCGCCGCCTTCCGCGGCAAGCTCCGCGACGATGCCGGCAAGCTCGTGCTCGACCTGCCCGGCCTGCCGGCCGGCGTCGCCGATCTGCGCTTCTTCCCGGTTTCCGATACGCTGATCGAGCATGCGGCCGATCAGCCCTTGACGGCCGGCGACAAGCCCTTCCTGACCCTGACCCGTTCGAGCGCCTTCAAGCTGGAGAAGCCGGAGGTGACCGGCGTCCTCACCTTCACCGAAACCGGCTCGCCGAGGGCGGTTACGATCGTCGCCGATGCCGACGCCGCCCTGATGGCGGCTGGCGGGGCGGCTGCGCCGGAAGCCCGCCCGGCCGTGGTGCGGATTCCGATGCCGGCCGAGGGCGCCGATCTCACGCTCTGGGCGGCGCTCGCCTTTGCCTTTGCCGGCGGCCTGATCCTCAACCTGATGCCTTGCGTCCTGCCGGTGCTGTTCATCAAGGCGCTCGGCTTCGCGCAGCTCGCCCATCGCAATCGCTCCGAGGTTCGCGAGCAGGGCCTGCTCTTTCTCAGCGGCGTGCTGCTGACCTTCATGGTGCTGGCCGGCGCGGTGATCGCCTTGGGGGCGCTGGGCAGCAGCGTCGGCTGGGGCTTCCAGCTCCAGTCCCCGCCGCTGGTCATCGGGCTCGCGGTGGTGATGGTCCTGATCGGCCTCAACCTGCTCGGCGCCTTCGAGATCGGCACCTCCGTCACCGGGCTCGGTGACGGCCTCGCCAGCCGGGGCGGGCGGCTCGGCGCCTTCATGACCGGCGTGCTCGCGGTCGTGGTCGCGACGCCCTGCACGGCGCCCTTCATGGGCGCGGCGATGGGCTATGCGGTGACGCAGCCGCCAGTCATCGCCCTCTCCGTTTTCATGGCGCTGGCGCTGGGCTTTGCCCTGCCGGTCGTCGCGCTCTCCTTCGCGCCGGGGCTGCTGCGCCTGTTGCCCAGGACCGGCCGCTGGATGCTGGTGCTGAAGCAGGCCTTCGCCTTCCCGATGTTCGCGACCGCGATCTGGCTGATCTGGGTCGCCTCGGTGCAGAGCGGTCCGCAGGGCGTGCTTGCCGCCCTGGTCGCGGTGCTGGCGGCGGGTTTCGCCGTCTGGCTCGTCGGGGTGACGCGCGGCTCTTTCGCGCGGCGCGCTTTCGGTTCGGTGCTGGCGGCGCTGGTCGTGCTCGGCGCCGGCTGGTTCACCGTGCAGAACGCCATTCCCGGCACGGCGACCGAGGCGCGGGCCGGCGATATCGAGGCCTGGTCGCCCGAGCGGGTCGCGGCCTTGCAGGTGCAGGGCAAGCCGGTCTTCGTCAATTTCACCGCCGCCTGGTGCATCACCTGCATCGCCAACGAGCGCGTCGCGCTCTCCCGGCAGGAGGTGAAGGACGCCTTCGCCAGGCTCGGCGTCGTCTATCTCAAGGCGGACTGGACCAATCGCGACAGCCGCATCGCCAAGGCGCTGGCCGAGCAGGGCCGCGCCGGCGTGCCGCTTTATCTGTTCTACCCCGCCCGCAAGGAGGCGCAGGCCGAAATCCTGCCGCAGCTCCTGACCGTGGACGGGCTGATCGCCGCGGCCGAGCGTGCGGCCGGTCGCAACGCGAAGACGGCGGCATTGCCATAGGTTTTCGACATCAACCCAGGGAGACAGACATGCAAAGCCTGACCAGACAGACTTTCATCGCCGGCCTTACCCTCGCGGGCCTCGCCTTCCCGGCAGCCGCCTTCGCGCAAGGCGCGGCCAAGGTCGGCGCGCCCGCCCCCGCCTTCCAGGCGGTCGATGTCGAAGGCAAGACGCGCAACCTCTCGGAATTCGCCGGCAAGACGGTGATCCTCGAATGGACCAACCATGACTGCCCCTATGTTCGGAAGCACTATAACAGCGCGACCATGCAGACCCTGCAGAAGGACATGGCGAAGGAGGGCATCGTCTGGCTCTCGGTGATCTCCTCGCCGCAGGGCGAGCAGGGCCATGTCGATGCCGCGAAGGCGAAGGAACTGACCGTCCAGCGCAACGCCGCCCCGGCCGGCATCCTGCTCGACCCGAACAGCAAGGTGGCACGCGCCTATGGCGCGCAGACCACGCCGCATATGTACATCATCGATCCCAAGGGCACGCTCGCCTATATGGGCGCGATCGACGACAAGCCGACCTCGTCGGCCGCGAGCCTCGAAGGCGCCAAAAGCTATGTCCGCCAGGCCATCGCCGAGCTCAAGGCGGGCAAGCCGGTCTCGGAAGCCAGCACCAAGGCCTATGGCTGCGTGGTGAAATACGCGCCGCTGAGCTGAGGCCGTCGCCCAACGTGATCAGGAAGCGGCCGGGTCTTGCCCGGCCGTTTTCGTTTGGGCGCCTATTGCGACCTCGGCCCGAGATCGCGCGGCGCTGCGTTGATCGTGACGATCTGGCCGTTGCGCAGCTCCAGCACGGCGAGGCCGCGCTCGACCTGCCCGTCCGGGCGGAAGCGGAAGACGCCGTCCGCCCCGGCGAAGCCCGAGCCGTTGGTCAGGACGGCTTCCGAAAAGCGCTGCGAGCCTTGCGTGCGGGCCAGCGCCGCCGCCAGCGAGACCGCGTCATAGGCCAGCGTCGCGGTGCGGGTCGGCGCGCTGTTGAAGCGCTGCTGATAGCGCCCGGCGAAGGCGTTGAAGCCGGCGGTATCCGGCGAGGCGAACCAGCCGCCCTGGATCGCCGGCACGCGCGCGATGCTGGCATCGTTCCAGACGCCGGTGCCGAGCGGCTTGACCTTGGCCGGGTTGTAGCCGGCCTCCTGCAGCAGCTGGCCCACGGTGGGCATCGTGTCGGCCGCGGCCGGCACGAACAGCGCATCGGCCTGGGCGAGCGAGGGCATCAGGCGCTGGATCGCGGATTTCATCGCGGCCGGATCGGAGCTGAAGCGCTCGATCGCGGCGACGCGCACGCCGCGATTGGCCGCGGCCTGCTGGAAGGCGGCCTCGACGACCTTGCCATAGGCGGTGTCCGGCACCAGCGCGGCGAAGGACTTGCGGCCCTGCTGGGCGGCATAGCCGATCACGCGGTTGACGTCGTTCTCGGGCGGGAAGGAGAGCAGGTAGACGCCGCGCGAGGCGACGTTGGAATCGCTGGAGAACGCGATGACCGGCTTGTTGGCGGCGCGTGCCACCTGCCCGGCCGCCTGGACGGAGGGCGCGAAGAGCGGGCCGACGATCAGTTCGGCGCCTTCCGAGAGGGCCTCCTGCGCGGCGGCGCGGGCGCCTTCGGGCGTGCCGCGATCATCCTTGACCAGCAGCATCAGGTCGGCATTCGGGAATTCGGCGAGCGCCATCTCGGCGGCGTTCTTCAGGGAATTGCCGACCACGGCACCTTGCCCCTCGGCCGTCAGCGGCAGGATGAGCCCGACCTTGACCTTGCCGGTGCCGAGGGTCTGCCCGGTCGGCGCGGCGCCGCCGGCTGCGGGCGCGCCCGAATCGAAGCCCGGCATGCCGGAGGTGCCGCCACCGCAGGCGGCAAGCGCAAGCGGCAGCATGACGGCGAAGGCCCGTGCCTTGAACCGCAGGATCGGTGCGAGGTGCCGATGGTGGAACACGGGCGATCTCCAGTCGTGACCGGGCCGGCAAGAAGCGGCCCGGCGATAGGTCCTGCGGAACTGTTCTACCCCCGGACCTCTCGTGCCAGTGCGGAAGCCTATTTTCAAGTTGTTAACTATAGGTTGCAGGGGCGTACGCGCGCCTTGCGATGGCGTGGGCCGCCTGGCTGTGGCAGCGTGGCGCCATGTCGACCGATGCCGCCGCCCGCCCCCCCAGCTACACCGCCTTCGGCCTGAAGGCCGAGGCCGAGCCGCTGGCGCCGGGCCTGCACATCGTCGCGACGCCGATCGGCAATCTCCGCGACATCTCGTTTAGGGCATTGGCGACGCTTGCCGCTGCCGATGCGATCCTGGCCGAGGATACCCGCACCTCGAAGACGCTGCTGGCGCATTACGGGATATCGACGCCGCTCCTGCCCTATCACGAGCACAATGCCGCGCAGATGCGCCCCAAAGTGCTGGCGAAGCTGCGCGAGGGCGGCAAGCTCGCGCTGATCTCGGATGCGGGCACGCCGCTCGTCTCCGATCCCGGCTACAAGCTCGTCGCCGAACTGGTGGCGGAAGGCCTGCCCGTCACCGGCATTCCCGGTCCTTCCGCCGTACTGGCGGCGCTGGTGCTGGCCGGCCTGCCGACCGACCGCTTCTTCTTCGAGGGCTTCCTGCCGCCGAAATCGGGGGGACGCCGCACCCGCCTGACCGAGCTCGCCGCCATTCCCGGGACGCTGGTCTTCTTCGAATCGCCCCGCCGCCTCGCCGAGATGCTGAGTGATGCCGCTGCCGTGCTCGGCGCGCGGCCGGGCGCCGTCGCGCGCGAACTCACCAAATTCTACGAGACGGTCCGGCGCGGCACGCTTCCGGAACTCGCGGCCCATTACGAGAGCGAGGAGGAGGCGCGCGGCGAGATCGTCGTGATCATCGGCCCGCCCGGCGCCGCCGATCTCGTCACCAGCGACGAGGCGATCGACGAGCGCCTGCGCACGGCCATGGCCAAGGTTTCGCTGAAGGAAGCCGTGGCGCAGGTCGCGGCCGAGACCGGCCAGCCGCGCCGCAAAGTCTATGCCCGCGCGCTCGAACTCACGCGCGACGATCCATGAGCAAGGCCGGCGCCGATCCGGGCGGGCGCAGCCTCAAGGCACGCCGCTCCGGCCTGACCGGGCGCCGCGCCGAATGGCTCGCCATTCTCTGGCTGACGGCTAAGGGCTATCGCCTGCTGGAGCGGCGCTTCGGCGGCAAGGGCGGCGAGATCGATCTCGTGATGAAGCGCGGCCGCACCATCGCCTTCGTCGAGGTCAAGGCGCGGGGCCAGCTCGACAACGCCATGATCGCGATCACCGCGGAAAAGCAGCGCCTCGTCGAGCGGCGCGTCCGGCACTGGCTCTCGCGCAATGCCTGGGCCGTCGACCATCATCTGCGGGCCGATGCGGTGTTCCTGGCGCCCTGGCGCCGGCCGCGCCATGTCCCCGCTGCCTTCGCGCTTGTCCTCTGATGCAGGGCCACCCACTTGCGGGGACACCGTCTGCGGTCCGATAAGAACCGCCTGCCTGCAACAGGAAGCCTGTCATGAGCCTCAACGTCGCCATCCAGATGGACCCGATCGAGCGCATCCGGATCGCCGGGGATACCGGCTTCGCGCTGATGCTGGAAGCGCAGGCGCGAGGCCACTCGCTCTACACCTACACGCCCGACAAGCTTTCGATGCGCGACGGCAAGGTCACCGCGCCGATGCGCCCGGTGAAGGTGCGCGATGTCGACGGCGACTATTTCACCGCCGGTGCCGAGGAGAAGGTCGATCTCTCGACGCTCGACGTCGTGCTGCTGCGGCAGGATCCGCCCTTCGACATGGCCTATGTCACGACCACCCATATGCTGGAGCGCATCCACCCGAAGACGCTGGTGGTCAACGATCCGACCTCGGTGCGCAATGCGCCCGAGAAGATCCTCGTCACCCATTTCCCGGAATTGATGCCGCCGACATTGATCACCCGCGACAAGGCGGAGATCGAGGCCTTCCGCGACGAGCACGGCGAGATCGTCATGAAGCCGCTGTACGGCCATGGCGGCGCGACCGTGTTCAAGACCGGCAAGGGCGACCCGAATTTCGGCTCGCTCTTCGACCTGTTCAGCAATCTCTTCCGTGAGCCCTGGGTGGTGCAGGGCTTCATCAAGGAGGTCAGCGAGGGCGACAAGCGCATCATCCTGATCGACGGCAAGGCGGCCGGCGCCGTCAACCGCGTCCCGGCGGTCGGGGATCTGCGCGCCAACATGGTCCGCGGCGGCGCGGCGCGCCCGACCGACCTGTCGAAGCAGGAGCTCGCGATCTGCGAGGCGATCGGCCCGACATTGCGCGAGCGCGGCCTGCTCCTGGTCGGCATCGACGTGATCCACGGCAAGCTTACCGAGATCAACGTCACCGCGCCGACCGGCGTGCGGGCGATCAAGAAGCTCGGCGGCCCGGACCTCGCGGCCCAGCTCTTCGACGTGATCGAGGCGAAGCGCTAAGCTGCGCGTGTCAGTCTAGAGCTTTGCGAAGGCCGCCACTTGTTGCAGCGTCAGCTTTCTCGCTGGCGCTGTTTTTCGTTTCGATCTTGTAATTGCGCCACTTTCGCGCGTCTTGAACAAACGTAACTAGGGCCGTCAGGTTGCTGCCGTCACAGACGATATCCCAGCGCTCTTCATGGGATTTGGGCACACCGACGAATGGTGGCGGGTTGATCGCCTCCCTAGGCGTTTCTTTCACGACAGACGCTTTCAGAGTGGCCAGATCACAT
Organism: Allobosea sp. MMO-172; assembly: GCF_037147855.1. Classification (NCBI taxonomy): domain Bacteria; kingdom Pseudomonadati; phylum Pseudomonadota; class Alphaproteobacteria; order Hyphomicrobiales; family Alloboseaceae; genus Allobosea; species Allobosea sp. MMO-172. The sequence goes on from NZ_JBBCUM010000015.1 coordinate 105,066, forward strand.
TGTTTTTTGTCGATGAGCGCGCGCGTGATGACCTTCTGTAGCGTGTAGGCCGCCTTCGTGCCGATCCGGTCGATGGCAGGGATGGAGTCCGTGCGTTCAGATGTTGGTATCGGAACGGAGCGCACGAACTCGATCATCTGCTGTTTGGTAACGGGCTTGGGAATATCGAGACCTAGGCGCTGGATCGCTTTCTCGCAGCCCGCGGTTTTGACGGCCTCGTCGAGTTGGCGGACCATTTCAATTCGATAGTCATCCATAGCCTTGCGAGCTTGAACGATATTGCCCGGCTTGCTGATGCTGCTGACGAAATTGGCTTCGCGCTCGTAAATGATGGCGATTGGCTCATCCAAATCGGCAACCTGAAAACCTTTAAGCGACTTCTGGATTTCCGGTGAGCAGCTTCCAGCCAAGATGCGATAGCTTTCCAGCCGCTGCCAGGCGCTATCGAAAGCGTAGGCCGATGACGTCGAAATCCAGAACAGAACGCAGATGGCAAGCGTACGCATGGCAGGGTGCCCAATTGCAGGAAGATCAGCGTCTCAAAGCCGAGAGAAGTGCAGGTGAACTAAAATCGCGCAATTTGAAGAGAGTGGAGGCTTTTCTCTGCACGCCGGAGATGTGGGCTGTTCTCGCGGGGTGCTAGTCCGCCCTGACATAGCCCTTCCAGCAGCGCCCGAGCGCGATCTCCCGCCGGCCCGTCAGGACCGGCGCGTAGATCCGGCGCAGGGCCTCGTTCGCCACCGTGACCGGGCAGAGCGGATAGAGAACGAGGTCGGCCTCGCGGGCGAGCGTGATCTCGGCATCGTCAGGCTTCGGCACGGCCCGGAACGGGTCGGCGCCGATGGCGATGCCGCGCGGCGCGCTGCGGCCCATCACGGCGGGGAACGGGTTGACGAAATTGAGGCTCATGATCGTCTCGAAGCGGCGTCCGCTCGCCTGCTCATGGGCCAGGATCGCCGAGACGCCCTCGTCGACCGCCAGCAGCCAGGAGGCCTGGAAGTCGAGCTCGGAATAGAGCTGCAGCCCCGGGAGCATCTCGCGGGTGGCGAAACCCTGGAATGTGGCGGGATAGGCGGCATAGATGTCGAGCATCGCGCTCGCGCGGCTCATGACGTCGATATGTTGCGAGACCAGGCCGAGCCGGCCGAGATGCTGGTTCGGCAGGGTGGAATAGCCGGTCTGCGCCATCAGGGCGCGCGCGCCGCGCTGGAGCACGGTTTCGGCCGGCGGGATCGCGGTGGCCGCGACGAGGCCGCAGACGACGAGCGCGCCGCGCCGGCCGCTGCCGAGCCAGCGCGACAGGATCATCAGCAGCACCGGCCAGATGAAGATGAAGGCCTGCCCACCGGTGTTCTGGGTCTCGAAGAACAGGCCCGCCGCAAGGACGACCGCGAGCCAGGCGACGTCGCGGTCGAGCAGCCGGACGAAGCCGTTGGCGGATGGCTCACGGCGGAGCGCGAGCGCGGCGTCGGCGATGTCGCGCCGGTCCAGCCAGAGCAGGGCGAGGCCCAGCGCCGTTCCGGCGCCGACGATGTCGAGATGCAGTGAGGCCGCCTGGACGAAGCGGGGCAGGATACCGCCGGCATTGATCGCGATCAGCGCGAGGATGCTGCCGAGATAGGCGCCGACGAGCCCGGTCGAGAGTTCGAGCCCGAGCATCCCGATCCCGGCGGCAGCGGCGATCAGGGCGCTCGGGCGCCAGCCGATCCGCCCGGCCGCGAGCGCGAAGGCCGTGACGAGGCCGCCGGCGAGGAAGCCGGTGATCTTGATCAGGAACAGCGCGGTCAGCGTCCAGCCGATGACGGCGCCGAGGGCTGGGCCGCGCAGGAAGACGAGGCCCGAGACCAGCACGTAGAGCACGATGCTGACATGGCGGTTGTAGATGCCGAACCCGTCCGTGCCGGGGAAGAAGGAGTAATGCTCGACATTGATCGGCAGGATCTGGAAGGCGAGATAGGGCAGGAGCAGCGCCAGCGCCGTGGCGCGCGATGGCCGGCCGACCTTGTGCAGGATCACGGCCATGGCCGGGGCGGTCACGGCGAAGAGGCACCACTGCGCCAGAAGCAGCGGATGCGCGCGGGGGAACAGCGCGTCGAACCCGGCGAAGAGCCAGTAGCCGAGCGGCCCGACCGGCGCGATGAAGTCGATCAGCGGGATCTGTCCGTCGCCGATGCGGTTGGCGGCGTCGAGATAGAGGACGAGGTCCCAGTACATCGGCCCCAGCGGCAATGTCAGGGGCAGCGTCAGCAGCAGCGCGCAGGCGAGGATGGCGATGCCGAGCAGGGCGAGGGGCAGATTCGGAAGCCGGGCCGTTCGCGTCGAAACCCGCGTCCCGATCGTGTCGCCGGCCTGCATGGCGCCCTTCCCCATCGCTTTCGATGGGGCTTGCTAGCAGAAGCCGGTTAAGAGCCTCTAATAGAGCCTGGAGGGGGCTCGATGGGCCTTGGAGGAGCCGAATGCCAGGAGGAGCGCGCAGCCGATATCCCCAGATATCGGCAAGTCGGTCCGACGCCGCAGGCGGCCCTCCAAAGCCCACCTGCGGCGCCGGGAATTCGACCGCCCGCGGCGTCGCGGCGCTTGCCGATACCAACGGTATCGGCTTCACTCCGCTCCTGGCGGAGCGGACGAATTGCCGGCGTCGAGACCCCTCCAGGCTCTATTAGAGGCTCTTAGATCGACCTTCGTTCGCGCCCGTGCCGTTGAGCGGATTGGCCTCGTCCCAGCCATAGCGCAGCGTCTCGAAGCGCATCGTCAGCGAATCGACCAGCAGCAGCTTGCCGACGAGCGATTCGCCGAAGCCGGTGACGGCGCGCACCACCTCCAGCGCCATCAGCGAGCCGATCACGCCGGGCAGGGCGCCGAGCACGCCGGCTTCCGCGCAGGTCGGGATCGCGCCGGGCGGCGGCGCGTCCGGGAAGAGGCAGCGCCAGGTCGGGTTGGGCTTGCCGTCCGGTCCCGCTTCATGGGCGCGGATCGTGGTGAGCGAGCCGTCGAAGCGCCCGAGCGCGCCCATCACCAGCGGCTTGTGCTCATGGAAACAGGCGTCCGAGACGGCATAGCGCGTCGCGAAATTGTCGGAGCCTTCGGCGACGACGTCGTAGAAGGCGATCAGCGCGCGCGCATTATGCGGATCGAGCCGTGTCACATGCTCCTCGACCACGACATTCGGGTTGAGGTTGCGCACGAAGCGCGCGGCGGCGACCGCCTTGTGAGCGCCGATATCCTCGGTCGAGAAGATGGTCTGGCGCTGCAGGTTCGAGAGCGAGACGATGTCGTCGTCGACGATGCCGATCTTGCCGACGCCGGCTGCCGCCAGGTACTGGATCAGCGGCGCGCCGAGCCCGCCCGCGCCGACGACCAGCACGCGCGCGTTCTTCAGCCGCTGCTGGCCCGGCCCGCCGATCTCGGGCAGGACGATATGGCGGGCGTAACGCTCGATCTCGTCGTCGTTCAGCATCATGGCCGGCAGCCTAAGGCCGGGAGCGGTGCTTGGGCAATCGCCGGCCGTGCCCGGTCGTGCCCCGCGGCGAGCATGACCTTTCGCCAGCTTGGCCGCGCGCCCGGGCCATGCCATCGTGCCGCCATCGAGGGCCGGCCAACGGCGCCCGGCAGCAACAGGGGATCGGTTCGATGCGTTTGGGTTCTTTCGCGGCGGCGCTCGCCGGCGTTGCGCTTTCCAGTGTGGCCGCTCTGGCGCAGCCGCAACCGATCAAGCCCGCGATCGTCTATGACAAGGGCGGCAAGTTCGACAAATCCTTCAACGAGGGCGTCTTCATCGGCGCGGAGAAGTTCAAGAAGGAGACCAATGTCGACTTCCGCGATTTCGAGCCGACCAACGACGCCCAGATCGAGCAGGCTCTGCGCCGTTTTGCCCGCGACGGCCATTCGCCGATCATCGCCGTCGGCTTCTCGCAGGCGACGGCCCTGCAGAAGGTCGCGGCCGAATTCCCGAACCTGAAATTCACGATCATCGACATGGTCGTCGAGTTGCCGAACGTGCAGTCGGTCGTCTTCAAGGAGCATGAGGGCTCCTATCTCGTCGGCCTGCTCGCGGCGCTGGCCTCGAAATCCGGCAAGGTCGGTTTCGTCGGCGGCATGGATATTCCGCTGATCCGCAAGTTCGCCTGCGGCTATGTCCAGGGCGTCAAGGCCGGCAAGCCCGGCGCCGAGATCTTCCAGAACATGACCGGCTCGACGCCGGCCGCCTGGAACGACCCCGTCAAGGGCGGCGAGCTCGCCAAGTCGCAGATCGATCGCGGCGCCGACGTGGTCTATCACGCCGCCGGCGGCACCGGCATCGGCGTGCTGCGCGCCGTGGCGGATGCCGGCAAGCTCGGCATCGGCGTCGATTCCAACCAGAACGCGCTCCATCCCGGCAAGGTGCTGACCTCGATGCTCAAGCGCGTCGATGTCGCCGCCTACAACTCCTTCAAGGCGGCGCAGGACGGCTCCTGGAAGCCGGGTGTCTCCGTGCTGGGCCTGAAGGAAGAGGGCATCGACTGGGCGCTGGACGATGCCAACAAGGCCCTGATCACGCCGGAGATGAAGGCCGCTGCCGACAAGGCCAAGGCCGACATCATCGCCGGCACGGTCAAGGTCCACGACTACATGTCCGACCAGAAATGCACGATGTGAGGCGCGGGCCGCTCCCTTGAGTTCTGCGCCCGCCATCGAGCTCGTCGGCATCTCCAAGCGCTTCGGCCCGGTCGCCGCCAACAGGGACGTGTCCCTCTCGGTCGCGGCCGGCTCGATCCATGGCATCGTGGGTGAGAACGGCGCCGGCAAGTCGACGCTGATGTCGATCCTCTACGGCTTCTACGAGGCCGATGCCGGCGAGATCAGGATCGCCGGCGCGCCGCGCCGCATCCGCTCCTCGGCCGATGCGATCGCGGCCGGGATCGGCATGGTCCATCAGCATTTCATGCTGGTGGAGACGCTGAGCGTCGTCGAGAACGTCGTGCTCGGCGCCGAGGGCGGGGCCTTCCTGAAAGGCGGCATCGGCAAGGCCCGGGGGGCGCTCGCGAAGCTGTCGCAGGATTACGGCCTCGCGATCGATCCCGATGCCATCGTCGGCGAGCTCTCCGTCGGCCTACAGCAGCGCGTCGAGATTCTGAAGGCGCTCTATCGCGGCGCCGAGATTCTGATCCTGGACGAGCCCACGGCGGTGCTGACCCCGGCCGAGGCCGACCAGCTCTTCGCCCTGCTCCGGGCGCTGAAGGCGCAGGGCAAGACGGTGATCCTGATCACCCACAAGCTGCGCGAGATCATGGACGTGACCGACCGGGTCTCGGTGATGCGCCGTGGCGAGATGGTCGCCCATGTCGCGACCGCCGAAACCTCGCCGCCGGCATTGGCCGAGGCGATGGTCGGCCGGCGCGTGCTGCTGCGTGTCGAGAAGGAGCCACGCGAGCGCGGTGCGCCGGTGCTGGAAGCGGTTGGTCTCTCCTGCCGCGACGGGCGCGGCACCGAGACCCTGAAGGACGTCAATCTCACCCTCCATGCCGGCGAGATCGTCGGCATCGCCGGTGTCGCCGGCAATGGCCAGAGCGAGTTGCTGGAGGTGCTGGCCGGCCTGATCCAGCCGAGCCGCGGCGTGGTCCGGCTCGGCGGGCAGATATTGGCCGCCGCTGATCGCCATCCGGCGCGATTGCGCGATCTCGGGCTGATGCATATCCCCGAGGATCGCCACCGCAGCGGCCTCGTCACAGCCTTCTCCGCCGCGGAGAACGCCATTCTCGGCTATCAGCACGATCCCGCCTTCGGCTCCGGCCCGCTGCTCTCGCCGGCCCGCATCGAGGCCCATGCGCGCGAGGCTTTCGCGGCCTATGACGTGCGCCCGCCCGATCCGGCGCTGAAGACGGCGAAATTCTCCGGCGGCAACCAGCAGAAGATCGTGCTCGCCCGCGAGATCGAGCGTGGCCCCAAGGTACTGCTCGTCGGCCAGCCGACGCGCGGCGTCGATATCGGCGCGATCGAGTTCATCCATCGCCGGCTGGTGGCTTTGCGCGATGCCGGCGTCGCGATCCTGCTCGTCTCGGTCGAGCTGGAAGAGGTGATGGCGCTGTCCGACCGGATCATCGCGATGTGCGGCGGCCGGATCACCGGCGAGCGCGTCGCCGAGGCAGCCGACGAACGCGATCTCGGCCTGCTGATGGCCGGCGTGACGGACGAGGCCGCATGAGCGCGGCCCCGGTCGAACTGCCGCGCTGGGCCGATATCGCGCTGGTGCCGCTGGTCTCGGTGATCGCGGCCCTGCTCGTCGCCGGACTCGTGGTCGTCGGCATCGGCGAGAACCCGCTGGAGGCGACGGCGCTGCTCCTGCGCGGCGCGCTCGGCAGCGCTGAGGGTATCGGCTTCACGCTCTACTACGCCACGAATTTCATCTTCACCGGGCTCGCGGTCGCGGTCGCCTTCCATGCCGGCCTGTTCAATATCGGCGGCGAGGGGCAGGCGACGGTCGCCGGCATCGCCATGGCGATCGTCTGTCTCGCGCTGCCCATGCTGCCCGGCTTCCTCGCCGTGCCTTTCGCGATCCTGGGAGCGGCAGCGGGCGGCGCGCTCTGGGCCTTCATCCCCGGCTGGCTCCAGGCGCGGCGCGGCAGCCATGTCGTGATCACCACGATCATGCTGAACTTCGTCGCGGCGACGCTGATCGTCTATCTCTTGCGCGAGGTCATCGGGAAGCCCGGCTCGATGCAGCCCGAGACTCCGGATTTCCCGGCAGGCGCCATCCTGACGCCGATGCATCAGTTGCTCGCGCCTCTCGGCCTGAAGCTGCCCGCGAGTCCGCTGAACAGCGCCTTCTTCCTCGCCTTGATGGCACTCGTCGCCGTCTGGTTGCTGATCTGGCGCACGCGATTGGGCTATGCGATCCGCACCGTCGGCGCCAATCCGCGCGCCGCCGCCTATGCCGGCATCTCGCCGGCCGCGGTGACCATGGTCGCGATGGCGATCTCGGGCGCGCTGGCCGGCGGGCTCGCGGTCAACGAGGCGCTCGGCGTCCAGCACCGGCTCGTGCTGGATTTCACTGCCGGCTACGGCTTCGTCGGCATCGCGGTCGCCCTGATGGGGCGCGGCCACCCGGCCGGCGTCGGCCTCGCCGCCCTGCTCTTCGGCGTGCTCTACCAGGGCGGCGCCGAGCTTTCCTTCGACAAGCCGGCCATCACCCGTGACATGGTCGTGGTCATCGGCGGCGTGCTCGTGCTCTTCGCCGGCGCGCTGGACGGGCTGTTCCGGCGGCTTGTCGCGAGCGTGCTCGGGATGGGGCGGGCATCATGACGGCGCGAATCCCCTTGTCATTCCGGGGCGATCCGCAGGATCGAGCCCGGAACCCACGACCGGGTGAGCCCGTCTGTCGCCGTTTCGAAAGCACGCGCCCAGTCGTGGGTTCCGGGTTCTTCGCTGCGCGAAGCCCCGGAATGACAAGGGGGAGCGGTTGACGATGGACCTGCTCCAGCTCATCGCCGTCATCCTCGATTCGACGATCCGGCTGTCGATCCCGCTGATCTGCGCGGCGATGGCGGGCTTGTGGTCGGAGCGCGCGGGCGTCGTCGATATCGGCCTCGAGGGCAAGATGCTGATCGCCGCCTTCGCCTCGGCGGTCGCGGCTTTCGTCACCGGCTCGGCCTGGATCGGGCTCGGCGCCGGCATCCTAGCCGCCCTGGTGCTGGCGCTGGTCCATGGCTTTGCGGCCATCACCTGGCGCGGCAACCAGATCGTGTCCGGCGTCGCCATCAACATGCTGGCGGCGGGGCTTACCGTCATCCTCGGCAATGCCTGGTACGAGCAGGGCGGGCGCACGCCCTCGCTCGAAGGCGCCGCCCGCTTCGGCGAGATCACCTTGCCCTTCGCGCGCTGGGCCCGCGAAAACGTGCCGGGGCTCGGCCTGATCTATGACGAGGTCGTCTCGGGCCACGGTGCGCCGGCCTATCTCGCCCTGCTCTGCGTGCTCGTCACGGCCTTCGTCCTGAAGCGCACCCGCTTCGGCCTGCGCATCCGCGCGGTCGGCGAGAATCCGGCCGCGGTCGACACGGCGGGCATCTCCGTCGCCGGCCTGCGCTACGGCGCGGTCGCGATCTGCGGCGTGCTCTGCGGCATCGGCGGCACCTATCTCGCCGTCGCGCAATCCGCCGGCTTCCTGCCGCATATGACGGCGGGGCGCGGCTTCATCGCGCTCGCCGCCGTAATCTTCGCCAACTGGCGGCCCTGGCCGGCGCTCGGCGCCTGCCTGCTCTTCGGCCTGCTTGATGCGGTCGCGATCCGGCTTCAGGGCGTGACGTTGCCCGGCATCGGCCTCGTGCCGGTGGAAGCGATCCAGGCCTTGCCCTATCTGATGACGATCGTCCTGCTTGCCGGCTTCATCGGCAAGGCGACGCCACCCAAGGCCTCCGGCCTGCCCTATGTCAAGGAACGCTGATTTGCCGGCCGAACCCGATTTCGAGGCCCTGTTCGCCGCCGCAGCCGCGATCCAGCCGCGCGCCTATGCGCCCTATTCGCGCTTCAAGGTCGGCGCCGCGCTGCTCGCCGATGACGGCGCCGTCCATGCCGGCTGCAATGTCGAGAACGCCGCCTATCCCGTCGGTTCCTGCGCCGAGGCCGGCGCGATCGCGGCGATGATCGCGGCCGGCGGTCGCGCGATCATCGCCGTGCTGGTCTTCGGCGAGGGCGCCGCGCTGGTCACGCCCTGTGGCGCCTGCCGCCAGCGCATCCGCGAATTCGCCGTGCCGGAGACGCCGGTCGCGATCGCCGGCCCCGAGGGCATCCGGGCCCGCTTCACGCTGGAGGAGCTGTTGCCAGCCTCCTTCGGACCAGCCAATTTGCCGCGCTGATGTAGGGCCGCTTCGGCGGCCGGAGGGAGTATGCGATGGCGGCTGATCCGGCCTTCGACAAGGTGGCGTCGATCCTGGCGGAACGCGGCGTCGATGCGATCGATTGCGCGGTCGTGCTCGGCACCGGCCTCGGCGCCGTCGCCGAGGACATCCAGGACGCGATCCGCATTCCCTATGCCGATCTGCCGGGTTTCCCGCGCGGCGAGGTCTCCGGTCACGCGCGCCAGCTCTGCTATGGCACGCTGCATGGCCGCAAGGTGCTGATCTACGAAGGCCGCGCCCATTATTACGAGGGTGGCGATGCCGCGGTGATGCGTGTCCCGCTCGGCGTGCTCACCGCCTTCGGCTCGCCGCCCCTGATCCTGACCAATGCGGCGGGTTCCCTCTCGGCGGAGATGCGCCCGGGCAGCCTTGCCCTGATCACGGACCATATCAACCTGAACGGCCCAAACCCGTTGATCGGCGATAAGGGTGACGGGCGCTTCGTGCCGATGGTCGATGCCTATGACCCGCATCTGCGCGGCCGCTTCAAGCGCGCGGCCCAGAGGGCGGCGATCCCGCTCGGCGAGGGCGTCTACATGTGGTTCACCGGGCCGAGCTTCGAGACGCCGGCCGAGATCCGCATGGCGAAGGTCCTGGGCGCCGATCTCGTCGGCATGTCGACCGTGCCGGAGGTGATCCTGGCGCGTCGCCACGGCCTGCGCGTCGCCGGCCTGTCCATCGTCACCAATATGGGCGCAGGGCTCCATGGCGGCACGCCGCATCACACCGAGACGCGCGATGTCGCGGGCCTCGCAGCAGGTGCGCTCAAGCGCCTGATGCGCGCCTTCCTGTCGGAGCTGTAAATCATGTCCGATGCCGATCTCGCCAGGCGCGCGCTTGCCCTGCTCGACCTCACCGACCTTGCAGATGATGCCACGGAAGCGGGCACCCGCGACCTCTGCCGCCGCGCGGTCTCCGGCCCGGTGCCGGTCGCGGCGGTCTGCCTCTGGCCGCGCTTCGTCGCGACGGCGCGGGCCGAGCTCGGCGACGGCCCCGTCCGCATCGCGACGGTCGTGAACTTTCCCGATGGCGACACGCCCATCGCCCCGGCCATGCGGGAGACGGAAGAGGCGCTCGCGGCAGGCGCCGACGAGATCGATCTCGTCCTGCCCTGGCGGGCCGTTCTCGCCGGCCAGACCACGGCGGCGGCCGCGATGGTCCGCAACGTCAAGATGCTCTGCGACGAGCGGCGCCTGAAGGTGATTCTCGAAACCGGCGAATATCCCGATCTCGACAAGGTCAGGACGACCTCGGAACTCGCCATCGCGGCCGGTGCCGATTTCATCAAGACCTCGACCGGTAAGACCGCGAATTCGGCCAGCATACCGGCGGCGCGCGTGATGCTCAGCGTCATCGCGGGAAGCGGGCGCCCCGTCGGCCTGAAGCCGTCGGGCGGCATCCGGACACTGGCCGACGCCACGCGCTATCTCGATCTCGCCGATGCGATCATGGGGGAGGATTGGGTCTCGCCCACGAGTTTCCGCTTCGGCGCCAGCGGCCTCTATGGCGCGCTCGTCACCGCTATCGATGGCGCCGGCCCCGATGCCGCGCCGCAGGGGAGCTATTGATGCGCCTGACCCAGGAGATCATCGCCGCCAAGCGCGACGGTGCGGAATTGTCCGAGGCCGATATCCGCCAGCTCATCGCCGGCTTGCCTGACGGCTCGGTCAGCGAAGGCCAGGCTGCGGCCTTCGCCATGGCGGTCTATTTCAACGGCATGAACGAGCGTGAGCGCGTGGCGCTGACGCTGGCCATGCGCGATTCCGGCACGGTGCTGCGCTGGGATGATCTGCCCGGCCCGGCCCTCGACAAGCACTCGACCGGCGGCGTCGGCGATACCGTGAGCCTGCCCTTGGCGGCGGCGGTCGCGGCCTGCGGCGGCCATGTCCCGATGATCTCCGGCCGGGGCCTCGGCCATACCGGCGGCACGCTCGACAAGCTCGATGCGGTGCCGGGCTATGTCACGCAGCCGGGCATCGCGCTTTTCCGCAAGGTGGTGCGAGAGACCGGCTGCGCCATCATCGGCCAGACCGCCGACCTCGCTCCGGCCGACAAGCGCCTCTATGCCATCCGCGACGTCACCGCGACGGTCGAGACGATCCCCCTGCTGGTCTCCTCGATCCTGTCGAAAAAGCTCGCTGCCGGCCTGCACGGCCTCGCCATGGACGTGAAATTCGGCTCAGGCGCCTTCCTGCCGGATTACGGCAAGGCGCAGGCCCTGGCGCAGGCGCTGGTCGGGGTCGCCAATGGAGCCGGCCTGCCGACGCATGCGCTCCTGACCGACATGAGCGAACCGCTGGCCTCGGCTGCGGGCAACGCGCTCGAGGTCGCCTATGCGCTCGATCACCTGACCGGACGCCGCCGCGAGCCGCGCTTTCATGAGGTCACGGTCGCGCTCGCCGCCGAGATGCTGCTGCTCGGCAAGCTCGCCCCGGATATCGAGGCGGCCCGCGCGAAGATCGAGCAGGCCTTCGCCTCCGGCGCCGCGGCCGAGCGCTTCGCCCGCATGATCGTCGCGCTCGGCGGCCCGGCCGATCTGCTGGAAGCGCCGCAGAAGCATCTTGCCGCAGCCCCGGTCGTGAAACCGGTCCATCCCGAAACGGCCGGCCCGGTCGCTTCGGTCGATACCCGCGCCGTCGGGCTTGCGGTCGTCGCGCTCGGCGGCGGCCGAGTGCGCCCGCAGGACCCGATCGACCATGCCGTCGGCATCGTCTCGCTGGCCGGTATCGGCGATGCGGTCGGGCGCGACCGGCCGCTCGGCATCGTCCATGCCCGCGACGAGGCCGGTTACCAAGCGGCCAGCGAGCGCTTGCGCAAGGCTTACCGGATCGGGGAGGGTGCGGCGCGCGGCCCGCTGGTCGCGGAACGGTTGACGGAGAGGGTTACGGGATGAGTCTGCTTCTGGCCATGACGGGCTGGCATGTCGAGGATTGGCGTGCGCGCTTCCAGGCGCTGCTGCCGGATATGCCGATCGTCGTCCTCGGCGAACCCTTCGACCGCCGCGCCGTCCATTATGTCGCGAGCTGGAAGCACCCGCCCGGCAGCCTGACCGGCCTGCCCAATCTCGCCGCGATCTTCTCGCTCGGCGCCGGCGTCGATTTCCTCTTCGCCGACGACAAATTGCCGGCCGCGCCGATCGCGCGCATCGTCGATCCCGACCTGACGACGCGGATGAGCGAATACATCGTCCTGCATTGCCTGAGCTATCTGCGCCAGCAGCGCCGCTATGACAGCCAGCAGCGCGAAAAATCCTGGGACGACGACCGCAACCAGCCGGCCGCCCGCTCGGTCCGCGTCGGCATCATGGGGCTCGGCGAGCTCGGCCAGGACGCGGCCCGCAAGCTCGCCGTCATGGGCTTCGACGTCGCCGGCTGGAGCCGCTCGCCCAAGACCATCGAGGGCCTGCAGACCTTCTCCGGCGAGGACGGCATGAAGGCCTTCCTCGCCCGCACCGATATCCTGGTCAGCCTGCTGCCGCTGACCCCGGACACGCGCGGCATCATCAATGCCGGGATGCTCGCCGGCCTCGCGCAGGGCGGGCGGCTCGGCGGGCCGTTCCTGATCAATGCCGGGCGCGGCGGCCTGCAGGTCGCGGACGATATCCTCGCCGCGCTCGATGCCGGCACGCTGAAGGGCGCGACGCTCGATGTCTTCGAGGTCGAGCCGCTACCGGCGGATTCGCGGCTCTGGACCCATCCCGGCGTGACGGTGACGCCGCATAACTCGGCGATGTCGGAGCCCGAGGCGATCGCCACCGCCGTCGCCACGCAGATCGGGCGGCTGGAAGCGGGCGAGCCGCTGCTCAACGTGGTCGATCCGGCGCGGGGCTACTGAGCCCCTGTCACGGAACGGTCGCGCGGCTGTCGTCGCGGCGCAATCGGGGCGGGCGAAGCGAAGGCTTCGCCTCACCCGGAGCCATTCCATGCGCCTGCCGCTCATCGCCGCCCTGTTGCTGTCCTCGACCATGCTCGCCGGAGCCGAGGCGCCCCAGAAGGAATTCCCCGCCAAGCTCGTCGGCCATGCCCTGCTGCGGGCGAACACGATCATCCCGGCGCCGGCCGATGCGCCGGCCGATCTGAAGGTCTCCGGCAAATTCGTCACGCCGGGCAAGCGCGTCGAGGCGGTCGGCACCGTCATGGGCACCTCGGGCGGGCGCCCGACCGGGCTCTCCACCCCCTTCGCCGGCCAGCCGGTGCAGGGCTTCTCCGGCATTCGCTCGCTGGGGAATGGCGAGTTCCTCGTGCTGACCGATAACGGCTTTGGCGCCAAGGCGAACTCGCCCGACGCGATGCTGTTCTTCCACCGCCTCAAGGCCGATTTCGGCAAGGGCGCGGTCGAGCGTCTCTCGACCACCTTCCTGCACGATCCCGACAAGAAGGTGCCCTTCCGCATCGTCCAGGAAGGGACGGAGAAGCGCTATCTGACCGGCGCCGATTTCGACCCTGAATCGATCCAGCCGATCGGCGGCAAGTTCTGGATCGCCGAGGAATTCGGACCCTATCTCATCCGCGTCGATGCCGGCGGCAAGGTCGAGGCCGTGTTCGAGACGCTGGTCGACGGCAAGCCGGCCCGCTCGCCCGACCATTACGCCATCACCACGCCGGGCGCACCGGACCAGAGCGTCGCCTTCAACGTGCGCCGCTCCAAGGGCTATGAGGGCATGGCGCAGTCGCCGGACGGGCGCTTCCTCTATCCGCTGCTCGAAGGCCCGCTCTGGAACGCCGAGACCAAGGGCAATGAAGAGGTCGACGGCAAGGAAGTGCTGCGCATCCTCGAATTCGACGTCGCCAACGAGAAATGGACCGGCCGCTCCTGGTTCTATCCGCTGGAGCAGAAGGGCAACGCCATCGGCGACTTCAACATGATCGATGGTTCCACAGCGCTCATCATTGAACGCGATAACGGCGAAGGTACCGCCGACAAGGCCTGCGCCGCCGGCCAGAAGGGCCCGGATTGCTTCCACGACCTCGCCAAGTTCAAGCGCGTCGTGAAGATCGAGATGACCGAGGCCAATCTCGGCAAGCCCGTCCGCAAGATCGGCTTCATCGACCTCCTGAAGATCGCCGATCCCGAGGGCGAGGCAAAGCAGGGCGCCATCGACGGCGTGCTGCCCTTCCCCTTCTTCACCATCGAGAATGTCGACGTGGTGGATCGCGCGGCCGGCATCATCGTCGTCGGCAACGACAACAACCTGCCCTTCTCCTCCTCGCGCGACCCCAAGAAGGCCGACGACAACGAGCTGGTACTGCTTCAGGTCAAGGACCTGCTCGACGCCAAGTGAGAAGCGGAGGCGCTGCCGTCATGCTCGCCCTTGTGGCGAGCATCCACGTCTTGAGCACGACCTTCGACCCATGAAGACGGGGATGGTCGGGACAAGCCCGACCATGACGCGGGTGTGGTGCTGGTTATGTCCTCAGGCGATGCGCTTGTCGGCGGAATCGCAGAGGTCGTTCTGGATGCAGCGGACGCATTCGGGGCGCAGCGCCTTGCAGGTGTAGCGCCCGTGCAGGATGAGCCAGTGATGGGCGTGCCGTCCGAATTCGGGCGGCACGGCCTTCTCCAGCCCGAGCTCGACCTGCAATACGTTCTTGCCCGGCGCGATGCGCAGACGATTGGCTATGCGGAAGACATGAGTGTCGACCGCGTGGGTGATCTCGCCGAAGGCGATGTTGAGCACGACATTGGCCGTCTTGCGGCCGACGCCGGGCAGGCTCTCCAGTGCCTCGCGCGTCGTCGGCACCTCGCCGCCGAATTCCGCGATCAGCTTCTCGCAGAGCGCGATCACGTTCTTCGCCTTGGTGCGGAAGAGCCCGATCGTCTTGACGTATTCACGGACGGTTTCCTCGCCGAGCGCGAGCATCTTCTCCGGCGTGTCGGCAATGGCGAAAAGCGGGCGCGTCGCCTTGTTGACGCCGGCATCGGTCGCCTGCGCCGAGAGCACGACGGCGATCAGCAGCGTGAAGGCGTTGGTGTGGTCCAGTTCGCCCTTAGGCTCGGGATTGGCCGCCTGGAAGCGGCGGAAGATCTCGTGGATCTCGGCCGGCTTGCGGGCGCGCGGCAACGTGATGCGCTTTGCCGGCGCTGCGGCGCGAGGGGGCCTGTTCCGCTGATCCATGACGGCGTTATAATCGCCGGATGACCACCGGCAATAGCCTTGGCAGTGAGATACCCGACGCTTCGCAGCGGCCGGTCTTCGATGCCACGATCACGCCGCATCGTTCGCTTGGCCAGAACGGCTTCCGCATCGTGATGACGCTGGTCTGCCTGGCGAGCGTGATCTCCTCGATCCCCTTCGTCGTGCTCGGCGCCTGGCCCGTCGCCGGCTTCTTCGGCATCGATGTCGTCGCGCTCTTCGTCGCCTTCCACGTCAATTTCCGGCATGCGCGCGCCTTCGAGCGCATCGTGGTGACGCCGCTGGAGGTGTTTCTGCGCAAGGTCTCGCATCACGGGCGGGAGACGATCTGGCGCTTCAATCCGATCTGGACCCGGCTCGAACGCCAGACGGACGAGGATTACGGCCTGCTCGGCCTGAAGCTGGTCTCGCGGGGGCAGAGCGTCGCGATCGCCTCCGCGCTGTCGCCGCATGAGCGTTCGGGCTTCGCCGATGCGCTGGGCTCGGCTTTGTCGAGCGCTCGCCGCGGGCCGGATTACGGCGCGCCTTAGGCCGCTCCGGCGAGCCAGATCGTATGGCCGCCGCAGCTCGGGTCCTCCACGACATGTTCGACGACGGAGAAGCCGTTCTCCGCCAGCAGCGCCCGGTATTCGCCGCGAGCGAGGCTGCCATGGTAGAGCGCCTCGCCTTCGAACGTGCCGATCGCCTCGCCATGGGCCGGGCCGCTGGTGAAGAGCAGGGCCGCGCCCGGTGCCGCATGGGCCGCGAAGATCGGGAACATCCCGCGCTGGTCCTCGGGCGTCAGGTGGAAGAACGAATCCCAGGCGATCAATCCGTCGAAGCGACGCCCGAGCGCGAGCTTGCGCATGTCGGCGACCTGCCAGTCGCCCTCGGGAAAGCGCGCCCGGCACAATGCGATCATCGCCGGGGCGGAATCGACGCCGGTGACGGCATGGCCCTGTTCGCCGAGGTGACGGGCGATCGGCTGGCCGGTGCCGCATCCGATATCGAGGATCGTGGCGCCGGGTGCGAGCAAGGCCCGGAAGCGCGCAAGCCAGGGGCCTTCCATCAGCAACGTGCCGCGCAAGCCGTCATAGGTCGCGGCATGGCGCTGGTAGAGATCGATGATCGCGCCGGCGGGAGAGGTCATGGCCCTATGAGCCCTCATCCTGAGGAGGCCCGCAAGGGCCGTCTCGAAGGATGTTCCCGGAGGCTCCCGAACTATCTGGAGCATCCTTCGAGACGCCGCTTCGCGGCTCCTCAGGATGAGGGCTCGTCAGCGAGGACGACGTGGAGGCCAACCCCGCCCTTGCCAGCTTTCGGGTGGGAACGGCATGGTGGGCGCCCTAGATTCGCATCATGACGAATGATGCGAGGCTCCCATGAACGCTCATGCTCCCATGAAAACGGCGATGACCCCGACGCGCTTCTCCAATGCGGTGCTGGCGCGCGCCGCCGATGCGATGCCGAGCGAGGCCGATTTCCCGGCCGTCGCCCCCGGCTCGGACTACGATACCGTCCGGCGCATCCTCTCCTTCATCACCCATAACTGGCGCGAGCAGCCGACGATCGAGGCGATCGCGGAAGCCGCCGGCGCGACGCCGACCGATGTCCATCATCTCTTCCGGCGCTGGTGCGGGCTGACGCCCAAGGCCTTCCTGCAGGCGATCACGCTCGACCATGCCAAGGGATTGCTCTCCGCCTCGGCCAGCATCCTCGACACGGCGCTGGAGGTCGGCCTCTCCGGTCCGGGCCGCCTGCACGATCTCTTCGTGACGCATGAGGCGATGTCGCCCGGCGAATGGAAGGCCGGCGGCGAGGGCCTGAAGCTCTCCTACGGCTTCCATGCATCGCCCTTCGGCGAGGCGCTGGTGGTGATCACGGAGCGCGGCCTCGCCGGGCTCGGCTGGGTCTCGAACAGCGCCGATGGCGGCAAGGTCGTCGGCGGCCGCGCCGAGGCGCTGGCCGACATGATGCGGCGCTGGCCCCATGCCGATTACCACTACGACCCGGTCCAGACGGCGCCCTATGCCGGCCGCATCTTCGAGCCCAAGGCCTGGTCGCCGGAGACGCCGCTGCGCGTCGTGCTGATCGGCACCGATTTCGAGGTCAGGGTCTGGGAGACGCTGCTGCGCATCCCCGTCGGCTGCGCCACCACCTATGGCGAAGTCGCCAACCATATCGGCAAGCCGAGTGCCGCGCGCGCCGTCGGCACGGCGGTCGGCAAGAACCCGATCTCCTTCGTGGTGCCTTGCCACCGCGTCATCGGCAAGTCGGGCGCATTGACCGGCTATCACTGGGGCCTGACGCGCAAGCGCGCCATCCTCGGCTGGGAAGCCGGGCAGACCGCGACCGGCTGAATGCCGGTCACTTCCTGAGATACATGTCCCAGCAGGGCGCGAGCGCGATCCGTTCGCGCCCTTCGAGCGCGGCGGCAAAGTGCTGGCGAATGTCTTCGCGTGCCGTCGTAACCGGGCATTTCGGCATCAGCATGGCATCCGTCTGCCGCAGGGCCTCGATCGTGCCGGGCTGCAAGGCGGGCACGCTGCGGCTGGGATCGACGCCGACCGGAACGACGCGGGGCGGCGAGCGTTGCAGCAGGACGTTCAGCGGATCGACGAAATCGAAGGTGAAGAAGCCGTTGAGCTCACGCTTGTTGGCGCTCTCCCAGGCCTTGATCGCGGTGATCGCCTGCTGGATCTCGAGCATCCAGGTCGCCTGATAGTCGATCTCCGAATAGAGGATGTAGGACGGCAGGATGCCGCGCCCGATCAGGTCGCGATAGCCGTCCGGCTCGGTCGCGTAATGGTCGAGCATCGCGGCGGCGCGCGCGGCGACCTCCGGCTTCACGCTGATCCGGCCGAGCGGCCCGAGATCGGGCACGTCGAGGCCGGTATAGGTCGGCGCGCTCATCACCGCGCGCATGCTGCGCTCGATGCAGATGACGGCGCTCGGCAGCGCCACGGCAAGCGTGAGCACGAGCACCACCGGCCGCAGCCGGTCGTCGCGCCGCTGCCACCAGTCGACGAGGAGCGGCAGCAGGATCGGCCACAGGCCGATGAATTCCAGCGAACCGGTATTCTGCGTCTCGAACAGGGCGAGCGCGAACAGGCCGGCCGCGAACCAGCCGACCGGCGCATCGGCCAGCGCCCGCCAGCCGGCGAGCGTCGCCGGCAGCCCGTCGCGCCAGGCGGCATAGGCCAGCGTGGCGAGCAGGATCAGCGACGGTCCGATCACGTTGAACTTGACCGATGCGACCGTCAGGAAGCGCGGCAGCAGCGTGCCGGTATTGAGGCCGAGCAGGGTCAGGATATCGACGAGATAGGCCGAGCTCAGCCCGGTCGCGAGTTCCAGCACGGCGAGCGCGAGGATCACCAGGGCCGCGGCGGTGACCGCGTCGCGGAAGCGCATCCGGCCGCTGAGCGTGGCATAGCCGACGAGCAGCGTGCCGGAGACCGCGCCCGTGATCTTCGTCAGGAAAAGCGTCAGCATCAGCACGGCGACGAGCGCGATCCTGAAGCCGCGCCGCTCCGCGAAGATCAGCGTCGCGATCAGCAGGTAGAGCAGCAGCGCGACATGGCGGTTGTAGAAGCCGTAGCCGTCGAAACCGGGCGCCGGATAGAGCGCATGCAGGTTGATCGGGAAGGTCGCGAACAGCAGGAAGGGCAGCACCAGCGCCAGAGCCTGCTGGCGCGAGCGCCGCGAGACCTCGCCGGCGATCAGCGCGAGCACCGGCAGCATGATCGGCAGCAGCGCCCAGTTGATCAGCAGCATCGGCTGGGCGTTAGGGAAGGTGATGTCGAGCGCCGCGGCGAGGTAGAAGCCGAGCGGGCCGATCGGCGCAAAGAAGTCGATGGTCGGGACCTGGCCGAGCTCGATGCGCTGGATCGCGTCGAGATACACCACCGTATCCCAGGCATTCGGGCCCAATGGCAGCCGCAACGGCAAGATCAGGCCGGCGACGACCGCCAGCGCGAAAGCCGCGATCCAGGCGAGGGGGGAGCCGGCCATCCTTGCCACCGCTCCCTTGCCGCTCGCACTCTTGGCACCGATTTGGGAGTGCTGACTCCCGATCTCGCTCATCGCCACGCCGAACCCTCCTGGTCCAGCCCGCTCTCTGGCAGAAAAATCTTACCATCCAGCTGACGGAAACGCTGCTTCTTGCGGCTTTCCGGCAAGAAATCGCACGGAATTCGGTGCGCGAGCGATCAGCCTACAGCTTCACAGCAGCCCGCGCCCGGCCAGATGGCGCATCAGATGCGAGGCGCCGTAGGTCCAGGGCGCGCATGCGTCGGTGCGCTTCATCCGGTTGACGAGGCTGCCGAGCTCGGGCGCGGCGATGGTGACGATGTCCCCGTATTTATGGGTGAAGCCGCCGCCCGGCGCATCGCGGTCCTTGATCGGCGCGAACATGGTGCCGAGATAGAGCGCCGCCCCGTCCGGATACTGGTGATGCGGGCCGATCATCTGCGCGGCGAGATCGGCCGGGTCGCGGCTGATCTTGGCGATCGAGGACGAGCCCTCCAGCCGGAATCCGTCCTCGCCCTCGACCGTCAGCGTCACCGTCGTCCGGCGGACATGGTCGAGCGTGAAACCGGCATCGAACAGGCGGATGAAGGGGCCGACGGCCGCTGCCGCATTGTTGTCCTTCGCCTTGCCGAGCAGCAGGGCCGAGCGGCCCTCGACATCGCGCAGGTTGACGTCGTTGCCGAGCGTGGCGCCGACGATCGCACCCGTCGACGCGACGATCAGCACGATCTCCGGCTCGGGATTGTTCCAGCTCGAGGCCGGATGCAGGCCGGCATCGGCGCCGGTGCCGACCGTCGACATCGGCGGAGCCTTGGTGAAGATCTCGGCATCCGGGCCGATTCCGACTTCGAGATACTGGCTCCAGGCGCCCTGCTTGATCAGCACGTCCTTGAGATGCATCGCCTCGGGCGAGCCGGGCTTGAGCTTGGACAGGTCGTCGCCGATGAGCTTGCCGATCTCCTCGCGGATCGTCGCAGCCGCCGCCGGATTGCCGCGCGCCTTCTCCTCGATGACGCGCTCCAGCATCGAGACCGCGAAGGTGACGCCCGCCGCCTTCACGGCCTGCAGGTCGAGCGGCGAGAGCAGCCAGGGGCGCTTCGGGTCGCGGCCATCCACAGGCGTGTTGGCGAGGATGTCGGCGAGCGAGCCGATCGCTTCGCCATCGGCGCCTCGCAGTGCGGCGGCCGGGTCGGCGGCCTCGCAAAGATCGCGGCTGGTCGGGAAACTGCGGGTCACGTCGATGACCTGCCCGTCGCGGAGCGTCACCACGGCCGGCCCGCCGAGATCGGGCCGCCAGACGCGGCCGGCCAATGCGGCGGCATCGGCATCGGCGGGCAAGGTCGCGGTCACGGCAAGGTCGAGGCTGGGCATGGCGGCATCCACGAAACGGGTTCGGATCGGTGCGCAGATCAGCCGGTTATGCGCGAATGTGCAAGCCGCCCCCAGACCATAGGCGGATTGCGCCGGCCGTCATCGATTTGTCATTGAAATGTCGCCTGCGCTACATGCTAGCTTGCGCACCAACGACAAGAACCGCGGCGGCGCCCGCCCGCGGAAGGGAGACATTCCATGACCATCAAATCGCGCATCCTGATGTCGGTCGCGGCTTTTGCGCTCGT
The DNA here is from genome assembly GCF_037147855.1 of Allobosea sp. MMO-172. NCBI lineage: Bacteria > Pseudomonadati > Pseudomonadota > Alphaproteobacteria > Hyphomicrobiales > Alloboseaceae > Allobosea > Allobosea sp. MMO-172. Next base: position 125,696 of record NZ_JBBCUM010000015.1, read on the forward strand.
CGGTGCCTCGCCGGCCCTGGCGCAGACCGAGATCCAGTGGTGGCACGCGCTGACCGGTGCCAATAACGACGTCGTCGTGAAGCTCTCCGAGGATTTCAACGCCTCGCAGAAGGACTACAAGGTCGTTCCCGTCTACAAGGGCTCCTATCCCGATACGCTGAACGCCGGCATCGCCGCCTTCCGCGCCGGCCAGGCCCCGCATATCCTGCAGGTCTTCGAGGTCGGCACCGGCACGATGATGTCGGCCAAGGGCGCGATCAAGCCGGTCCACGAAGTCATGAAGGAAGCCGGCGAGAAGTTCGACCCGAGCGCCTATCTGCCCGCGATCACCGGCTACTACTCGACGGCCAAGGGCGACATGCTCTCGATGCCGTTCAACTCCTCCTCGATGGTGATGTGGTACAACAAGGACGCCTTCAAGAAGGCGGGCCTCGACCCGGAGAAGCCGCCGAAGACCTGGCCCGAGACCTTCGAGGCCGCCAAGAAGCTGAAGGCCGCCGGCTACGACAAGTGCGGCGTTTCGAACGCCTGGGCGACCTGGGCCAATATCGAGCAGTTCGGCGCCTGGCATAACGTGCCGCTCTCGACCAAGGTCAACGGCATGGCCGGCTTCGACGCCGTCCTGAACTTCAACAAGAGCCCGGCCTTTCTGAAGCACTGGACCAATCTGGTCGAGCTGCAGAAGGACAAGACCTATGACTATTCCGGCCGCACCAACAATGGCGAAGGCCGCTTCACCTCGGGCGAATGCCCGATCTTCCTGACCTCCTCGGGCTTCTTCGGCAACGTCAAGGCGAACGCCAAGTTCGACTGGGGCAACGCCGCGATGCCGTATTATCCCGACGTGCAGGGCGCTCCGCAGAACTCGATCATCGGCGGCGCTTCGCTCTGGGTCATGGGCGGCAAGAAGGCCGACGAGTACAAGGGTGTCGCCAAGTTCTTCACCTTCCTCTCGAATGTCGACCGCCAGGTGAAGCTGCACACCGAGTCCGGCTACCTGCCGATCACCAAGGCGGCCTATGAGAAGGTCAAGGCGTCCGGCTTCTACAAGGACAAGCCCTATCTCGAGACCCCGATCCTGGAGCTGACCAACAAGGCTCCGACCGACAACTCGAAGGGCCTGCGTTACGGCAGCCTCGTCCAGATCCGCGACATCTGGTCGGAGGAGCTGGAGGCGGCGCTGAACGGCCAGAAGTCGCCGCAGGCGGCGCTGGACGCGGCGGCCGAGCGCGGCAACCAGATGCTGCGCCAGTTCGAACGCACCGCGGCCCGCTAAGCGCTTAGCTCTTGCAAACCCAAGGCCATCCCGGACACTCTCCGTCCGGGATGGCCATCTCGTTCCAGGGAAGCCGATGCAGAAGAACGCATACTTCAAGGGGCTCACGATCCCCTTCCTGCTGCTTCTGCCGCAGCTCGCCATCACCGTCGTGTTCTTCTATTGGCCGGCGACCCAGGCGGTCTGGCAGAGCTTCCTGCTCGAAGATGCTTTCGGCACATCGACGGAATTCGTCTGGTTCGAGAACTACCAGATGCTCTTCGCCGATCCCGGCTACCTCAAGGCCTTCATCAACACGATCATCTTCTCGACCTTCGTCTGCGTGTTCTCGCTCTCGATCGCGCTGCTCTTCGCCGTGATGGCGGACCGGCAGCTGCGCGGCGGCGAAATCTACAAGACCCTGCTGATCTGGCCCTATGCGGTGGCGCCTGCGATTGCCGGCGTGCTCTGGATTTTCATGTTCGATCCCTCGCTCGGCATGCTCGCGCGCGGCCTGCAGGCGCTGGGCATTCCCTGGAACCCGCGCCTCAACGGCAATCACGCCATGCTGCTGGTCATCCTGGCCGCGACCTGGAAGCAGATCAGCTACAATTTCCTGTTCTTCCTCGCCGGCCTGCAATCGATCCCCAAGAGCGTGATCGAGGCGGCCGTGATCGACGGCGCCCGGCCGATGCGCCGCTTCTGGACCATCGTCTTCCCGCTGCTCTCGCCGACGACCTTCTTCCTGCTCGTCGTCAATATCGTCTACGTCTTCTTCGACACCTTCGGCATCATCGACACCGTCACCGGCGGTGGCCCCTCGGGCGCGACCGAGACGCTGGTCTACAAGGTGTTCTCGGACGGCAAGGGCGGCTCGAATCTCGGCGGCTCGGCGGCGCAGTCGGTGCTGCTGCTGATCATGGTGATCGGGCTCACCGCGGTGCAGTTCCGCTTCATCGAGCGCAAGGTCAGCTACTGATGGCCTCCGTGCTCTGGATGGACCTCACCGCCGAGGAACTGCGCGCCAAGGCGGCGGCGGATACGATCGTCGTCCTGCCCGTCGCCTCGATCGAGCAGCATGGCCCGCATCTGCCCGTCGGCGTCGATACGATCCTGTGCAGCGGCGTCTGCAAGGCGGCGGCCGAGCGCGCCGGCGATGACGTCGACGTCGTCGTCGCGCCGACGCTCTGGTGCGGCATGGCCGAGCACCACATGGCCTTCGGCGGCACCTTCACCTTCGACATCCCGACCTATCGCGCCGTGCTGCTCTCCTTCCTGAAGAGCATCGAGCGCCACGGCTTCCACCGCGTGCTGATCGTCAACGGCCATGGCGGCAACATCGCCGCGCTCACCGCCTTCCTGCCCGATTTCGCCCGCGAGACCCGGCTGCATGTCGAGGCGACCACCTATTTCCTGCTGGCTGAGGCAGCGTTCCCGCCGCTGCTCCAGGACCAGAAGGGCGTCCAGCACGCCTGCGAGGTCGAGACCTCGATGATGATGGTGCTGGCGCCGGGCTCGGTCCGCGAGCCGCGCCTCTTGGAAGCCTTCGGCGCCCGTAACGGCCTGCCGGGGCGGCCGACCGTCTCGCGCCACCGCTCCTTCCGGGAGATGACCGAGACCGGCGTGGTTGGCGATGCCCGCCGGGCCACGCCCGAGAAGGGGCAGGCCTGCCTCGATGCCTGTGCGGACGCGCTGGCCGGATTGCTGCGCGAGATGGGGAGGGCCGCCTGATGGTCGAGGACCGCCGCCTGGGCGATGCGATCGCCTATATCATCCTGACGATCGGCGTGCTGATCGTCGCCTTCCCGGTCTGGCTGACCTTCGTCGCCTCGACCTGGGATGCCGCGACCGTGATCAACGGCCAGATGCCGCTCTATCCCGGCCCGTATTTCCTAGAGAACTACAACCGCATCCTCTTCGTCGGCACGTCGAGCACGACGCGCGAGCCGGTGATCGGGATGATGGTGAACTCCTTCATCATGGCGATCACGATCGCACTCGGAAAGATCTTCATCTCCGTGCTCTCGGCCTATGCGGTGGTCTATTACCGCTTCCCGTTCCGCATGGCCGCGTTCTGGATCATCTTCATCACGCTGATGCTCCCGGTCGAGGTCCGCATCTTCCCGACCTTCAAGATCGTCTCCGATCTCAACATGCTCGACACCTATCAGGGTCTCGCCGTGCCGCTGATCGCCTCGGCGACGGGCACGCTGCTCTTCCGGCAGTTCTTCATGACGATCCCCGACGAATTGCTCGAAGCGTCCAAGATCGACGGCGCCGGCCCGTTCAAGTTCTTCAAGGACACGCTGATCCCGCTCTCGATGACGACGATCGCCGCGCTCTTCGTCATCCAGTTCATCTATGGCTGGAACCAGTATCTCTGGCCGCTTCTGGTGACGACGAAGGACTCGATGCAGACCATCGTCATCGCCATCAAGAAGATGATCGTCACCGCCGACGCCCTGACGGAATGGCAGCTCGCCATGGCCACCGCTATGCTGGCGATGCTGCCGCCCGTCTTCGTCGTCATCGCCATGCAGAGGCTCTTCGTGAAGGGCCTGGTCGAAACCGAGAAGTAATCCGCGAATGGCCCAGGTCACTCTCAGCAACGTCAAGAAGGTCTATGCCGGCGGCGTCGAGGCCGTGAAAGGCGTCTCCTTCGACATCCCCGATGGCGGTTTCTGCGTCCTCGTCGGCCCCTCCGGCTGCGGCAAGTCCACGCTCCTGCGCATGGTCGCCGGGCTGGAGACGATCTCGTCCGGCGAGGTCGCGATCGGCGAGCGCGTCGTCAACCAGATCGAGCCGGCCGACCGCGACATCGCCATGGTGTTCCAGAACTATGCGCTCTACCCGCATATGAACATCTACGACAACATGGCCTACGGCCTGCGCAACCGCGGCACGCCCAAGGACGAGATCGACAAGCGCGTGAAGGAAGCCGCGCGCATCCTCGCGATCGAGCCCTTCCTGGAGCGCCGGCCGCGCCAGCTCTCCGGCGGCCAGCGCCAGCGCGTCGCCATGGGCCGCGCCATCGTGCGCAAGCCGCAGGTCTTCCTCTTCGACGAGCCGCTCTCGAACCTCGACGCGAAGCTCCGCGTCCAGATGCGCGTCGAGATCAAGAAGCTGCAGCGCGCGCTCGGCGTCACCTCGATCTACGTTACTCACGATCAGGTCGAGGCGATGACGCTCTCCGACAAGCTCGTCGTGATGAATGCCGGCCAGGTCGAGCAGATCGGCCTGCCCGCAGAGGTCTACCGCAAGCCGGCGAGCAAGTTCGTCGCGACCTTCATCGGCTCGCCGCCGATGAACATCCTGCCCGGCTCGGTCGACGGGCCCGGCATCGTCGCGCTCGGCGACGCGATCATCGAAGTCCGCGACCTGCGCGAGGATCTGGCGGCGCAGGCCTCGGTCGAGGTCGGCTTAAGGCCCGAGGATGTCGAGATCGCTTCGGAAGGGCAGGCGGGCTCGCTGCCCTTCGATGTCGAGTTCATCGAGGAACTGGGCGCGACCCAGCTCTTCCACGGCAAGCTCTCGGGCCAGCCCTTCGTGATGCAGGCGGCGACGGGCGTGGTTGCGGCTCAGGAAGGCCGGCTCTGGATCACCGTCGATCCCGACAAGGTCCATGTCTTCGACCCGAAGACGGGCTCGCGATTGGGGAAGGGCTGAGCGGCGCATTTCGCGCTCTTCGTCATGGTCGGGCTAGTCCCGACCATCCACGTCTTCATTCGTGTCATGCGGTGTTCAAGGCGTGGATGCTCGCCACAAGGGCGAGCATGACGGCGGTGTTTCCACGCTCGACGAAAATCGCCTCAAGCCGCCAGATCGGCCACCAGCGCATCCAGCAGCAGCGCGCCGTCCGGCGTCGCGGCGAGCCGGCCGCCCGCGCGCTCCATCAGCAGCTTCTGCTCGATCAGGCTTGAAACGCGCTTGGCGTTGAGCGGGCGCCCGGCCAGCGCCTTGAACACCTGCGGGTCGATACCCTCGACGAGGCGAAGCCCCATCAGCAGGTACTCGTCGCCTTGCGCTTCCTCGGATAGCCGCTCGTCCTCGACGAGCGCATGGCCTTCGGCCTCGACGCGTTCCAGCCAGACTTCCGGCCGCTTCTCGGTCGAATGCGCCATCCGGCCCTGCTCCGTCACGAGCCGGCCATGGGCACCGGGGCCGATGCCGGCATATTCGCCATAGTGCCAGTAGACGAGATTGTGCCGGCACTCGGCGCCCGGCCGGGCGTGGTTCGAGATCTCGTAGACCGGCATGCCGTGCCTGGCCGTGATCTCCTGCGTCGTCTCGTAGAGCGCGGCGCCGGCCTCATGATCGGGAATGGCGAGCTTGCCGGCGCGGAACAGCCGCTCGAAGGCGGTGCCGGGCTCGATCGTCAATTGGTAGAGCGAGAGATGTTCGGCCGCATGGCTGATCGCCAGCTCCAGCTCGGCGCGCCAAAGCGCAGGTGTCTGCGAGGGCGAGCGGGCATAGATCAGGTCGAAGGAGTAACGCTCGAAATATTGCCGCGCGATCGCGACGGCCGCGAGCGCTTCCTCGGCGGAGTGCATCCGGCCGAGCGCCTTGAGATCGGCATCGTTCAGCGCCTGCACGCCGAGCGAGACGCGGTTGACGCCGGCCGCGCGGAAATCGCGGAAGCGCCCGGCCTCGACGCTGGTCGGATTGGCCTCCAGCGAGACTTCGCAGTTGGGATCGACCGCCCAATACTCGCCGATCGCATCGAGGATCGCGCCGACCGTGCGCCCCTCCATCAGCGAGGGCGTGCCGCCGCCAAAGAAGATCGAGGAGACCGTGCGTCCCGGCACCAGCGCGGCGCGGTGCGCGATCTCGCGGCGGAAGGCGGCGATATAGCGCTGCTGGTCCGGCGGCTGCAGGCGGACATGGCTGTTGAAGTCGCAATAGGGGCATTTGGCCAGGCAGAAGGGCCAATGCACATAGACGGCGAAGCCCGCATCCGCGGTCGGATGCAGGATCGAAGGCCGCTCGGACAAGGCGGCCGGGGCGCTCACGCCGGCTTCCTCAGGCAGGCGGCGGCGAGTTCATGGAAGGCGCGGGCGCGATGCGACAGGCCGGGCGAGCCATCCGCCGGAATGCCGTGCTTCTCCGTAGCCGTCATCTCGCCGAAGGTCTTCTCATGGCCGTCGGGCAGGAAGATCGGATCATAGCCGAAACCGCCGAGACCGCGCGCCTGCTCGGTCACCGTGCCGAAGACGCGGCCTTCGAACAGTTCCTGATGTCCGTCCGGCCAGGCGATCACCAGCGCCGAGACGAAATGCGCCTTGCGCCTGTCCGGCGTGATCGCGCCGCGCTTGGCGAGTTCCATCTGCACGCGCCCGATCGCCGGGGCGAAATCTTTGCCGGGCCCGGCCCAGTTGGCCGAGAACAGGCCCGGCGCGCCGTCGAGCGCATCGATGCAGATGCCGGAATCGTCGGAGAGCGCCGGCAGCCCGCTGGCGGTCGCGGCGGCGACCGCCTTGATCGCCGCGTTCTCCGAGAACATGTAGCCATCTTCGACCGGCTCGGGCAGGCCAAGCTCCCCGGCCGAGACGAGCTCGATGCCATAGGGCGCCAGCAAGTCGCGCATTTCGCGCAACTTGCCCTGGTTATGGGTCGCGATCACGACCTTGCCGGTGAGGAGGCGATGCTCCGACATCTCTTCATTATCCTCTGGAACCACGCCGTCATCCCGGGCTTGACCCGGGATCCATCGAAGGGCGTCGCGCTCTACGATGGATCCCGGATCTTCGCTTCGCTGCGTCCGGGATGACGCCGTGTTCTATGACGGTGACTACGCCACCGCCGCCTTCTGCAGCGTGACGAGCTTGGCGACGCCGCCCTTGGCGAGCTTGAGCAGCGACAGAAGCTCTTCCTCGGAGAAGGGCGCGCCTTCGGCCGTGCCCTGCACCTCGACGATGCCGCCCGAGCCGGTGATGACGAAATTCGCGTCGGTCTGCGCGCCGGAATCCTCGACATAGTCGAGATCGATCACCGGGTTGCCGGCGACGATGCCGCAGGAGATCGCGGCGACATGGTCCTTGAGCGGGTTGGTGCCCTTGAGCAGGCCGCGCCCTTCCATCCATTTCAGCGCGTCGTGCAGCGCGACCCAGGCGCCGGTGATCGAGGCCGTGCGGGTGCCGCCATCGGCCTGCAGCACGTCGCAGTCGACGACGATCTGGCGCTCGCCGATCGCGGTGAGATCGACGACGGCACGAAGCGAGCGGCCGATCAGGCGCTGGATTTCCTGCGTGCGGCCGGAGGGCTTGCCGGAGGTGACCTCGCGGCGCGTGCGCTCGTGGGTGGCGCGCGGCAGCATCGAATATTCGGCGGTGACCCAGCCCTTGCCGGTGCCGCGCAGCCACGGCGGCCCCTTTTCCTCGACGGTCGCGGCGCAGAGCACCTTGGTCTCGCCGAACGTCACCATGCAGGAACCCTCGGCATAGCGCACCACGCCGCGTTCGAGCGTGACCTTGCGCATCTCGTCGGCGGCGCGTTTGGAGGGTCGCATGAAATATTCCTGTCTTGCGGGGAAGTGGCGGCTTGTAGGCGTTTGCGCCGCGCGCGGCAAGGCACGGAGCGGTTCTGCCCCTTGATCCCTGCGCTTTGCATGACGACAATAGGGCGAGAACGACGGTTCGCCTGAAAAGGTTCATGAGCGCCCATACGCCCCGCCCCGAGACGATGAGCAGCCTGGTCGAGACCGACCAGCGCTCGCGCGAGATCTTCCGCCAGATCGTCGACGGCTACCTGACGACGGGTGAGCCGGTCGGCTCGCGCAACATCGCCCGCCTGCTGCCGATGGCGCTCTCGCCCGCGACGGTGCGCAACGTCATGACCGACCTCGAAATGGCCGGGCTGATCTACGCGCCGCATACCTCCGCGGGCCGCTTGCCCACGGAGCGAGGCCTGCGCTTCTTCGTCGATGCGATGATGGAGGTCGGCAATCTCACGGCCGACGAGCGCTCGCGCATCGAGGCGCAGATCAGGGTCGCCGCCAGCAATCGCAATCTCGACCAGACCCTGACGGAAGCCTCGGCCCTGCTCTCCGGCCTGTCGCGCGGCGCCGGTGTCGTCGTCACCACCAAGGCCGATGTCCGTCTGAAGCATATCGAGTTCGTCCGGCTCGACCCTGCCCGCGCGCTGGTCGTGCTCGTCTCGGAGGACGGTACGGTCGAGAACCGCCTTTTGGCCCTGCCGCCCGGCCTGCCGGCCTCCGCCCTGAGCGAGGCCGCGAATTTCCTCAACGCCCGCATCCTCGGCAAGACGCTCGCCGAACTGCGCGGCGAGATCGGCGGGCAGCGCGCCCTGATGGAGCGCGAGCTCGATGTCCTGACGGCTCGCCTCGTCGAAAGCGGCATCGCGACCCAGGCCGGTCCCGGCAGCGACCGCCATCTTATCGTGCGCGGGCAGGCCAACCTGCTCGACGATCTCCGGGCGCAGGAGGATCTCGAGCGCATCCGCATGCTCTTCGGCGATCTCGAGACGCAGACCGATGTCATCGATCTCCTGACCCGGGCCGAGGATGGCGACGGCGTGCGCATCTTCATCGGTTCGGAGAACAAGCTGTTCTCGATGTCCGGCTCCTCGATGGTGGCCGCGCCCTTCCGCGACGCCGAGCAGCGCATCGTCGGCGTCGTCGGCATCATCGGCCCGACGCGGCTGAACTATGCCCGCATCGTTCCGATGGTCGACTACACCGCCAAGGTCGTCGGCCGCCTGCTCGACGGCGGCCGCTAGGCGAGAGCCCAAGGCCCTGAGTTGGCTTTGCCGGCGGAAGCGGCTATCGAGCGGGCAAAGCAACACTTTCCGTCATTCAGGTGCGACCCATGTCCGAGCAGCTTCCCGACCGTCTTTCCGTCAATCCGGACAGCCCCTTCTACAATGAAGAGGTTCTGGCGCGCGATATCGGCATCCGCTTCAAGGGCGTCGAGAAGACCAATGTCGAGGAATATTGCGTCTCCGAAGGCTGGGTGAAGGTCTCCGCCGGCAATGCCAAGGACCGCTTCGGCCGGCCGATGACGATCACGCTCAAGGGCCCGGTCGAGCCGTATATCCGCGGCAAGGTCGAGGGCTGAGCCTCCATTGTCATTCCGGGGCTTCGCGCAGCGAAGAGCCCGGAATCCACGACCGGGCGAGCCGCTAGTCGTGGGATGTCAAATGCTCCACCCAGTCGTGGGTTCCGGTTTCACGCCTGCGGCGTGCCCCGGAATGACAACGGTGGTTCAAGCGAGACTCTTGTAGAAAAACGTCGAGCCGCAATCGGCGCCATCCGGCATCAGCGCATAGCGCGGGATGGTGCCGGCCTCGGTCCAGCCGAGCCGGTTGTAGAGCCTTCGCGCCGCCCCGTGCTCGTCCGTGTCGAGCACCAGCAGGTCGCGGCCCTTCTCGCGCGCGATCGCCTCGGCCCGCTGCATCAAGGCTTCGCCGATGCCCTGCCGGCGCGCGCGGGAATGCACCAGAACCTTGGCGATCTCGGCCCGGTGCGGCTGGTTCGGCTTTCCGATCAGGTGAAGCTGCGCCGTGCCGACGATGCCGTCGCCATTGCGTGCTGCCAGCAGGATGACCTGCCCGCCCTCGACGCCCGCCGCGACATCGCGCCAGAAGCGTTCGTAATCGGCTGCCGTGTTCCAGTTCATGAAGCCGACCGAGGCGCCGTTGGCGACGCTGTCGCGCAGAATCTCTGCCAGCGCTGGAATCGCCGCTTCGGCATCCCCGGCGTCGAGTGTGTCGATGGAGACGGCGAGGCTGGTCGCGTTCATGCGATATGTCCCGGAAAGGCGCCGCTTCTCGCAGCGAGGATGACGGCGTAGCGGACGGGCGCATCGCCCGGATTGCGGTAGATGATCGGGCCGCGCAGATGCATCTGCAGGCAGTCGCCCTCGGCCAGTTCCTGGCGGACGCCTTCGACGGTCAGGTCGAGCCGGCCGCGCAGCACCCAGATCTGCTGGTCGAGCGCCGCCGCGCCCGTCGCGTTGTCGAGCCTCACTTCGGCACCGGCCGGAAGCTCCACCTCGACGATCTCGAAGCCCGAGCCCGTCCCGCGCGGCGAGACGTTGCGGCGCAGATAGCCGCTCGCCGGGTCGCGCCAGACCGGCTGGGCGTCGCGGCGCGCCAATGGCCCGCTTCCCGTGCTCTCTTCCAACAGCGCCGAGAGCGAGAGGCCGAGCCCGGAGCCGAGCCGGACGAGCAGTGCCGCTGTCGGACTCGATTCGCCGCGCTCGACGCGCGAGATCATCGCCCGGCTGACACCGCTGCGCTCGGCAAGGGCGTCGAGCGTCAGGCCATGGCGCTGGCGGGCCGCCTTGAGGCGCTGCCCGAGCATGCGGTCGATCTCGGTGTCGTGTTCGAACTCCATGGGTGGAGAATAATTCTCAGATATTGGAATTTGCAAGATGCATTCTCTGCCTGCGTGAACCTGTGGTCATCCCGGGCTTGCCCCGGGATCCATCGAAGGGCGCCGGTGCTCTACGATGGATCCCGGATCTCCGCTTCGCTCCGTCCGGGATGACAGGGTGGTTCCGGGAAAAACAGTCTGAAGGGGCCTTCGAACAGGCCAACCGCTTGGCGCCGCGCGGCATCACTGCTATGGCGCGCGCATGAGCACCCGTTCCATCGACAATATCCGCAACTTCTCGATCGTTGCCCATATCGACCACGGCAAGTCGACGCTGGCCGACCGCCTGATCCAGCAGACCGGCACCGTCGCCGCCCGCGACATGAGCGACCAGATCCTCGACTCGATGGATATCGAGAAGGAGCGCGGCATCACCATCAAGGCGCAGACGGTGCGGCTCGACTACCGGGCCAAGGACGGCAAGGACTATGTCCTGAACCTGATGGACACCCCCGGCCATGTCGACTTCGCCTACGAGGTCTCACGCTCGCTCGCGGCCTGCGAGGGTTCGCTGCTGGTGGTCGATGCCTCGCAGGGCGTCGAGGCGCAGACGCTCGCCAACGTTTATCAGGCGCTCGACGCCAACCACGAGATCGTCACCGTCCTCAACAAGATCGACCTGCCGGCCGCCGAGCCGGAGCGCATCAAGCAGCAGATCGAGGACGTGATCGGGCTCGATGCCTCCGAGGCCGTGCCGATCTCGGCCAAGACCGGCCTCAATATCGAGGGCGTGCTGGAAGCGATCGTCGAGAAGCTGCCGGCGCCGAAGGGCGATCCCGATGCGCCGCTCAAGTGCCTGCTGGTCGACTCATGGTACGACGCCTATCTCGGCGTCGTCGTGCTGGTGCGCGTCATCGACGGCGTGCTCAAGAAGGGCATGACGATCCGGATGATGCGGGCCAACGCCTCCTATGGCGTCGACCGCGTCGGCGTGTTCAAGCCCAAGATGACCGAGGTCAAGCAACTCGGCCCCGGCGAGGTCGGCTTCTTCACCGCCTCGATCAAGGAAGTCGCCGATACCGCCGTCGGCGACACCATCACCGACGAGAAGAAGCCGATCGCAGAACCGCTGCCGGGCTTCAAGCCGGTGCAGCCGGTGGTGTTCTGCGGCATCTTCCCGGTCGATGCCGCCGATTTCGAGGTGCTGCGCGCCGCGATGAGCCGGTTGCGCCTGAACGACGCTTCGTTCTCCTACGAGATGGAGACCTCGGCCGCGCTCGGCTTCGGCTTCCGCTGCGGCTTCCTCGGGCTGCTGCATCTGGAGATCATCCAGGAGCGGCTGGAGCGCGAGTTCAACCTCAACCTGATCTCGACGGCGCCGTCGGTGGTCTACCGTCTCAAGCTGCGCGACGGCACGACGCTGGAACTGCACAACCCGGCCGACATGCCGGATGTGATGAAGATCGAATTCATCGAGGAGCCCTGGATCAAGGCGACGATCTTCACGCCGGACGAGTATCTCGGCTCCGTCCTGAAGCTCTGCCAGGATCGCCGCGGCATCCAGACTGACCTGTCCTATGTCGGCTCGCGCGCCAAGGTCGTCTACGACCTGCCGCTGAACGAGGTCGTGTTCGACTTCTATGACCGGCTGAAGTCGATCTCGAAGGGCTATGCTTCCTTCGACTACGCGATCACCGATTATCGTGAGGGCGACCTCGTGCGCATGTCGATCCTGGTCAATGCCGAGCCGGTCGACGCGCTCTCGATGCTGGTCCATCGCTCGCGCGCCGATGCCCGTGGCCGCGCCATGTGCGAGAAGCTCAAGGAACTGATCCCGCCGCATATGTTCCAGATCCCGGTCCAGGCGGCGATCGGCGGCAAGATCATCGCCCGCGAGACCATCCGCGCGCTACGCAAGGACGTGACCGCCAAGTGCTACGGCGGCGACGCCACGCGTAAGCGGAAACTTCTGGAGAAGCAGAAGGAAGGCAAGAAGAAGATGCGGCAGTTCGGCAAGGTCGAAATCCCGCAGGAAGCCTTCATCGCCGCCCTCAAGATGGACGATTGAGCGGGCACCGCCGCGCGATCTCTGGATCACAACCACCCTTGTCATCAACTCAGTATTTAGCGTCTCTGAGCCTTGCGTTTGCGACGACGATGATGCGTCGCATGATGGCGACGATAGCGACGATTGGCTTTTTCTGGCGCTT
>NZ_JBBCUM010000016.1:0-127937 GCF_037147855.1 Allobosea sp. MMO-172
GACCATCAGGATGGTGCGGTTCTTCGAGACCTTGCGGATCAGGGCCTCGATGCGCTCGACATCCTCGCGGCCCATGCCGGCCATCGGCTCGTCGAGCAGCAGCATCTCCGGGTCGAGCGCCAGCGTCGTGGCGATCTCCAGCGCGCGCTTGCGGCCGTAAGAGAGCTCGCCGGCGGTCAGCCCGAGGAAGGGCGTCAGGCCGACGGCATCGACCAGGGCGGCGGCTTCCGCATCGAGTTCTTTCAGCGAGCGTTCCGAGCGCCAGAAGTCGAACGAATCGCCGCGCTTGCGCCGCTGCAGCGCGATGCGGACATTGGTCAGCACCGAAAGCTGGGGAAACACCGCCGATATCTGGAAGGAGCGCACCAGCCCGAGCCTTGCGATCTCGGCCGGCTTCTCGCGGGTGATGTCGCGGCCGTTATAGACGATCGCGCCGCGCGTGGGCGCGAGGAATTTCGTCAGCAGATTGAAGCAGGTCGTCTTACCCGCGCCGTTCGGGCCGATCAGCGCGTGAATAGAGCCCCGACGAACGCTCAGGTCGACGCCGTTCACAGCTGTAAAGCCGGCAAATTCTTTTGTAAGACCTGATGTCGAAAGAATAGTATCCTCAGACATGCCGGTTGCCAGCCTTCATCAGCTTTATCTTTCTTTTTTAAGCGGTTCCCCTTGCATGTCATGCTGCACCGCGCTCCGGGCATAAGTCAACGTTCGCGGCTTTCAAAGCGGTCTTGGCAGACGCGCTCTCATCCCTTCGTCTTATGCCGCTCATCTCATGCGATTGGAGGATGCGGACGCCCGCGCGGCCGTTCATGGCTCGCGACCGGGCGCGCGACCGCCGGAAAGATGAAGGTTGTTTGAACCTGCATCGCGGTTGGCGCGACGATAGTGATGTTCCGGTTTACCATCGGAGCGTGTTGCGGTAAAAATGGCGGTCATCTTTCGTCCATATTGCCGCCGTGTTTTTGATCGTGCGCTGCGCCGACCGTTGCGGGCGGGCAGCCGATTGCCGAATTGGGGAGGTTGTCGTGAACTTCGCGTCTCTGGTTCCAGGGTTCCGTGCCCGAATGGCTGTCGCCTTTGCGCTGGTTCTCTCAGCGGTGGCGCTGGCCTCTCCTGGCTCTGCGGCCGTGCCTGAGCGGCGGGTCGCGCTGGTCATCGGCAACAGCGCCTATACGGCGGTGCCGCCGCTGGCCAATCCGCAGCGCGATGCCAAGGGCATCTCGGCTGCGCTCAAGCGCCTCGGCTTCGACGTCGTCGAGGGCTACGACCTCAAGATGGACGAGATGACGGGTATCGTGCGCGAGTTCGCGCAGAAGCTCGACGGCGCCAAGGCCGGCCTCGTCTATTATGCCGGCCACGGCATCGCCGTCGGCGACGAGAACTACCTGATCCCCGTCGATGCCTCGCTGCGTTCGGAAGCCGATCTCGACTTCCGCGCCGTGAACGTCCAGCTCGTGCTGCGCCAGATGCAGCGCGACGAGCGCGTCAACATCGTCATCCTCGACGCCTGCCGCGACAATCCCTTCGCCGCCCAGCTCGCCGCGAAGTCGCGCGCCGTCACCCGCGGCCTGACCGCGATCGAGACGCAATCGGCGTCGGGCATCCTGATCGCCTTCGCCACCGATCCGCGCGCCACCGCGCTCGACGGCGAGCGTGACGGCAACAGCCCCTTCACCAGCGCGCTGCTCAAGCATATCGAGACGCCCGAAGTGTCGATCACCACGGTGATGGACCGCGTGCGCGCCGATGTCTGGGAGACCACCGGCAAGAAGCAGAAGCCCTGGACCAATTCCTCGATCATCGGCGAGTTCAAGATGAACCCGACGCTGAAGCTCGCTGCCGTCGATCCGGGCGTGGCCGCGACCAAGACCATCGACGCGGCCGTGCCGATGCCGGCCATGCCGGTGGCCCCTTCGCTCGATCGCGCCCAGCTCGACGTCAAGACCTGGGAAGTCGCCGAGCGCGGCAACTCGGCCGCCGACTACCGCGCCTATCTCGACGCCTTCCCGTCGGGACAGTTCGCGACCTTCGCCCGCAACCGCCTCGCCAGCCTCGACGCGGCGAAGCCGGCGAGCGGCTTCCTCGCGACGCCTCCCGGCGTCAATGACGAGGCGCTCAAGAAGGAGATCGGCACGGCGCAGACCGAGACCGCGATGAAGCTGGACAATGCTGGTCGGCGCGAAGTGCAGACCCGTCTGCGCGTCAGCGGCTTCCAGCCCGGGAAGGCCGCGACGACCTTCGGCCCGAGCCATCGCAAGGCGATCCAGGCCTGGCAGAAGTCGCGCAGCATCCCGGAGACCGGCTTCCTGACCGCGATGCAGGTCAGTGCCCTTCGCAGCCAGAGCGAGACGGCCTATCAGGCTGTCCTCGCCGAGGAGAAGGCCGCGGCCGAGAAGAAGCGCAGCACCAAGACCGCCGGCGAAGGCAAGGCTGCGACCCGCAACGTTACCTCCTATGATGGCGACGAGATGTACCGGCGCGACCTCGCCCGCGAGCGTGGCGAGGTCTATCAGGGCACGACCACGACGCCGCGTCGCGGTACCACCAGCACCGGCTATCAGGGCCGTGTCCGGACGCGTGATGGCGATGCCGGTGACAGCGCCGGCGCCGCGATCTTCGGCGGCATCGTCGGCGGTGTTCTCGGCGGCGCGATCGGTGGCGGCTTCCGCCGCTGACGGATCGCCCCCGGCTCCAGCAATCCGGTAGGCCGGCCCTCGGGCCGGCCTTTTCATTTTGGCCGGCTGCGGCGATCTAGGCGGGAGCGCAGAGCCGGGTCAGCGCCGTCGTGAAGCCGCGGGCAGCGGGTCCAAGCGGCGCATCCAGCCTGTGTCCGATATAGGCTTCGGCGGGAAGCTGCCCGCGTCGGCCCAGAATGCCGGTCTCGACGCGAACCAGCCGGCCGCTGGCGAGATCCTCTTCTGCCAGCCAGCCCGGTAGCCGGCCCCAGCCCAGGCCGGCCCGGATCATCGCGTGCTTGATGTCCTGCCCGCCGACGCGGCAGGTCCGCGGCGAGATCACGCCGATATCGCGCTGGTCGGTCAGGGGCGAACGGTCGAACTGCACGATCTGGAGATGGTCGGCGAGCGCCGCCGCATCGAGCGCCAGCCCACTTGCCTGTCCAAGCGGGTGCGAGGGCGCCGCCACCGCGATCATCTCGATCGATGCCAGAGCCTCGATGGCGATGCGCGGATCGCGAAAGCTCTCGCCGACGATGACCGCGACCTGGCTGCGTTGCTCCAGCAGCGCCGTTATCGGGCCGCCGAGCGCTTCGGCCGAAATTCTGATCGCCACTGACGGATAGGCCAGACTCATCTCGGCCAGCGCCGCGCCGACCAGCAAGGGCGGGAACAGCACGTCGATCGTCAGCGACAATTCCAGCTCGACGCCTTCGCGTAACCCCCGCGCCCGGGCGCGCATCGCATCGACGCGCAGCAGGACGTCGCGCACATTCGCGAGCAGGGCCCGGCCTTCCGGCGTCGGCACCGGCCGGTGGCCGGAGCGGTCGAACAGCCTGACGCCGAGCTCGTCTTCCAGCTTGGCGATGGCATGGCTGACGGCCGACTGGACGCGGCCGAGTTCCTTCGCCGCGGCGCGGAAGCTGCCGCTGTCGCAGACCGCGAGGAACATTCGCATCTGATCGAGGGAGAGATTGTCGAGCATGATCGATCTTATAGATCAATTCGATGAGAATTATCTCACTTCTGTCGATTGGCGCGACGGTGCATCACAGCTGCGCCAACGAGGTGACGCAGCTTGCGCAAGAGCGATGAGATGGCGGGAGGCATGACAGCCGCCCGAACCGACTGGTGGGTGGTGGTTCTGGTCGTCGCGGCCGGCATCGCCGCCTCGCTCCAGATCGGCAAGGCGGCGATCGCGATCCCGCTGTTGCAGGCTGAGACGGGGCGCGACCTCGCCGTGCTCGGCTGGGTCAGCTCGATCTTCGCGGTGCTCGGCCTGTTCGGCGGCGTGCCCGTCGGCGCGTTGGCGACGCGCTTCGGCGACCGGCGCATCCTGCTGCTCGGCCTGATGCTGCTCGCACTGGGCAGCGCGCTCGGCGCGGCCACATCCGGCTTCGGCCTCTTGCTGGCCTGCCGTGTCGTCGAGGGCTCGGGTTTCCTGATGGTCAGCGTCTCCGGCCCGGCCCTGCTGCGCCGTTGCGTCGGCGAGCATGATCGCGAGATCGCGATGGCCTTGTGGAGCTGCTTCATGCCGGCCGGCATGGCGCTGGCGATGCTGCTCGGCCCGCTCTTCGGCGGCTGGCGCGCGATCTGGCTGGGCGGAGCAGGTTTCGCGCTGGCCTGCGAGATCGCGGTCGCATCGAGGGTACCGGCCTCGGCGGCCGGTGCGGCCGTATCGTGGCGACAGCTCGCCATCGATGCCGGCGGCATGTTCAGGACGCGCGGGCCGCTGCTTCTGTCGTTGTGCTTCGCGCTCTACGCGATGATGTTCTTCGCGGTGCTGAGCTTCCTGCCGGTTCTGCTGATCGAGCGGATGCATAGCTCGCTGGCGATTGCGGGGCTGCTCAGCGGGCTCGCCACCGCCGGCAACATCGTCGGCAACCTGATCGCGGGGGTGCTGCTCGCTCGCGGCGTGTCGCGGCTCACGGTCCTCGCCGGAGCGAGCTTCGCGATGGGCTTGGCAGCCGTCTTCGTCTTCCTGCCGCTCCTGCCGCCGGCCGGCGCTTTTCTCTCCGGCATCCTGTTCGCGACGGCTGGCGGCTTCATCCCCGCGACCTTGCTCTCGACCGCCGCCGCGCTCGCGCCGCGCCCCAATCTGGTTCCGGCCAGCATCGGCCTCTTGATGCAGGGCAGCAATCTCGGCCAGGTCCTGGGCCCGGCCGTGGTCGGACTGGTGATCTCGGGCATCGGCTGGACGAGCGCCGCCGCGCTGGTCGCGGTCCTCGCCCTTCTCGCCATGCTGACCTCGTTCGGGCTGCGCAGCGACCTCGCGGGCCTCTCCCGGCCGAGAAGCTGACGCTCAGCCGCGCTCCCAGCCCGCCCTGACCAGCTCGGGGGCGTCGCATTCCTCTTCCGGCCAGCCGATGCAGAGATAGGCGACGAGCTTCCATTCAGGCGGCGCATCGAGAACGCTGGCGACCGCGCCGGGATCGAGGATCGAGACCCAGCCGACGCCCAGTCCGTGGATGCGTGCGGACAGCCAGAACTGCGTGATCGCCGCAACCACCGAATAGTCCAGCATTTCCGGCATGGTCCGTCGGCCGAGGCCGTGGCCGCGTTCGGTGCCATGATCGCAGAACACTGCGAACTGAACCGGGGCTTCTCGCAGCCCCTCCAGCTTGAGGCGGGCATAGAGCGCCGCCCGCTCGCCCTCGTAGGACGCAAGCGCATCGGCATTGCAGCGGCTGAAGCTTTCTTGCACCGCGCTGCGCCGCGCCGGTTCGGCAACGGCGACCCAGCGCCAGGGCTGCGCATGTCCGACGGAGGGAGAAAGCCTGACTTGCGCCAGCAGCGCCTCGATCAGCTCCACCGGGACCGGGTCGCGTTTGAACCGCCGCACATCGCGCCGCCAGCGCAGCAATTCCTCGAACTGCCGGCCGAAAGCTTCGTCGAAGACCGGCGGCTGGCTCACGCGCTGTCCGCCGTGGCGATGGCGTGGAAGAACGAGCCGGTGACCAGCCCGCGGCGGCTGCCGGCGGGAGCTGGCGCCGAACCATGCGGATCGGTGACGACGGCGAAGGGCGGATCCTCGCCCTGTGCGACGATGCTCGCGTAGTGGAATTCATGGCCGGTCAGCGCAGTTCCGGCCGGCCCGATCGGGCCATCCGCTTCCAGAACCGCCCGGCGATAGCCCAGGTTCATCTTCCGCCTGGCGAAGGAGGTTTCGACCGAGAGCAGGCCCGCCATGGCATGGGTCACCCCGTCGGCATCGGTCAGGCTGCGGCCCAGCACCATGTAGCCGCCGCACTCGCCATGGACGGGTCGGGTTTCGGCGAAGGCGCGGAGGCCGTTCAGGAAGTGCCCCGCCGCCGCGATCGTGCCGGCATGGAGTTCAGGATAGCCGCCCGGCAGCCAGCAGGTGTCGCAACCGTCTGCAGGCGCCTCGTCGTTGAGTGGCGAGAACGGCACGAGTTCCGCACCGGCCGCGCGCCAGCCCGCCTCGACATGCGGATAGACGAAGGAGAAGGCGGCATCGCGGGCGATGGCGATCCGCCGTCCCGGCGCGGGCAGGGGCGGGGCGGCCCCATCCGGAGTCGCCGGAAGCGTGGTCGCGCCGGCCGTTGCCATGACCGCATCGAGATCGACCGCCTTCGAGACCGCTTCCGCCAGCGCATCGAGTCGCGCGTGCAGGTCGGCGGTTTCGCCGGCCTGGACCAGCCCGAGATGGCGCTCGGGCAGGATCAGGCTGGCTTCGCGCGGCAGCGCGCCCAGCACGGGCAGGCCGATACGCTCCATGCCCAGCCGGACCAAGCGCTCATGCCGGGGGCTTGCGACCTTGTTCAGGATCACGCCGGCGACGCGGATGCGCGGATCGTAGAGCTTGCAGCCGAGCGCGACCGCGGCCACCGATTGCGCCGCGCCGGAGACATCGACGACGAGCACGACAGGCCAGCCGGTCAGCGCGGCGATGTCGGCGCTGGCACCGGTATGCCCGATCTCGCCCGGCACGGCGTCGAACAGCCCCATCGAGCCCTCGGCGATGACGATGTCGGCGGCACGGGCCGCTTCCCCGGCGATCTGGCCGAGCAACCCGCCCGTCATCGCGTAGCTGTCGAGATTGGCGCTGGGCGCGCCCGTCGCGGCGGCGTGGAAGGCCGGGTCGATATAGTCCGGCCCGCATTTCAGTCCGCGCACGGTGAGGCCCCGGCGCGCCAAAGCGCGCTGCAATCCAAGCGTGATCGTGGTCTTGCCGGAGCCGGAGCGTGGCGCGGCGATGAGGAGCCCGCGCGCCGTCATGGCCCGCCCCGCGGCCGGAAGCGCCGGTCGTAATCGACCGAATAGAGCGCGCTTTCGCCGAAATCATCGGCGGCCAGCGCAGGGCCAACGAGGATGAGCGCCGTGCGCTCGAGTGCGCTGGCGCGAACCTTCTCCGCGATATCGGCGAGTCGGCCTTGCAGGACGGTCTCGTCCGGCCATGTCGCGCGGAACACCACCGCAACCGGGCAATCGGCGCCGTAGAACGGCGTCAGTTCCGCCACGACCTGCTCGACGACATGGATCGAGAGATGGATCGCCAGCGTCGTGCCGGAAGTGGCGAAGGTCGCGAGCTTCTCCTTCTCCGGCATGGCCGAGGCACGGCCGGAGGTGCGCGTCAGCACCAGCGATTGTGCGACGCCCGGCAAGGTCAGTTCGCGCTTCAGCACGGCCGCGGCCGCCGCGAAGGCGGGCACGCCCGGCGTCACCGTATAGGGAATGCCGGACTGGTCGAGCCGGCGCATCTGCTCTCCGCAGGCGCTCCAGATCGAGAGATCGCCGGAATGCAATCGCGCCACATCCTGCCCGGCGCGATGGGCGGCCGCCATCTCGGCGATGATCGCATCGAGATCGAGCGGGGCGGTGTCGACGATGTGCGCGCCCGGCGGGCACCAGGCGAGCATCGCCCTGGGGATCAGCGAGCCCGCATAGAGGCAGATCGGCGAAGCGGCGATGAGATCGCGCCCGCGCAGCGTGATGAGATCGGGCGCGCCGGGGCCGGCGCCGATGAAATGGATGGTCATGCGAAGCTTCTGGCGAGCGCGCAGGTGACGCGCGCGGTTGCGATGCGCGGCTGCACCAGTTCGCCGCCGGGTCCAGCCGCGGCCAGCGCGGCGGCTTCCGCCACCGAGCCGACGCCGTAGAGCGAGGCGATCCGGGTCGAGCGCGTCGCGCAGGCGGCCTCGAAGCCCTTCAGCGCTTCGTCGGGGATGGCAACGAGCTCGGCCGCGCGCTCATGGGCGGCCGCGACCATGCCGGCTTCCGCGACGCGGCTCGCCAGCGTGGCGAAGCGCGGCGTTTGCGCGCCGGCAAGCCCGGCGCTCGCCAGCGCCTGGTCGAGGCAGGCCAGGATTTCGGCGGCCTCCGTCCCGGGCCTGATGCCGATGCCGGCGACGAGGCGGCCGGCGCTCAAGGCTTCTCGACCCGCCATTGTGTGACCGGCATGGCCGGGCGCCAGCCGTGCTTGCCGCCGACGGGCGCCAGCCGGTCGATCGAGATACGGCGCAAGGAGCCGCCATGCTCGGCATGGAGCGCGGCGAGCCTGGCCTCGCCCTCGATCGTCACGACATTGGCGACGAGCCGCCCGCCCGGCTTCAATGCCGTCCACGCGGCGTCGAACAGGCCATCCTCCGTCAGGCCGCCGCCGATGAAGACCGCATCCGGCGCCTCGCGCCCGACGAAGCCGGCCGGTGCCTCGCCGACCACCTCGACGGACAATCCGCCGAGCTCCAGCTTGTTGCGCCTGATCCGCTCGGCCCGCTCCGGCTTGGCCTCGAAGGCGACGGCGCGGTTGCGGAGGTGCCGCTGGCACCATTCGACGGCGACCGAACCCGAGCCTCCGCCGACATCCCAGAGCAGTTCGCCTCCGCGCGGGGCCAGTGCCGAGATCGTGATCGCGCGGATTTCCGATTTGGTGATCTGCCCGTCATGGGCGAACCACTCCTCGTCGAGCCCCGGCGCCAGCGGCAGGATGCGGGAATCGCGGGTCGCCGTGACCTCGACCGCGATCAGGTTGAGCGGCACGATGTCGTCGAGGGCGAAGGCGTCGGCGCGGCATTCGCGGATGCGCTCCTGCGGCCCGCCGAGCGATTCCATCACCACGATCCGGCTTGCGCCCATGCCGCGCGCGGTCATGAGTTCGGCCACAGCGCGCGGCGTCGTCTCGTCCCAGGAGAGGGCGAGGATGCGGGCTTCCGGCTGGAGATGCGGCACGATCCGGTAGAGCGTCCGGCCATGCAGCGAGACCAGCGCGCATTCCTCCTGCGGCCAGCGCATCCGCGTGCAGGCCATCGAGAAGGAGGAGAGCTGCGGGATGATGCGCATTTCCGCGGCGGGAATGGCGCGGCTCAGGCTGTTGCCGATGCCGTAGTGGAACGGGTCGCTGGTCGCGAGCACGCAGACCTTGCGGCCGCGCTCGGCCAGGATCTGCGGCAGCGCGTTGCGGAAGGGCTGCGGCCAGGGGCGCAACTCTCCGGGCACGGAGCCGACCAGGGCGATATGCCGCTCGCCGCCGAAGACGATCTCGGCCTCGTTCAGTGCCGCGAGCGCCTCCCGGCAAAGGCCGGTGGCTCCGTCCTCGCCCAGCCCGATCAGCGCGAGCCAGGGGGCCGGCGTCTCACGGCTCGACAGAACATCCGATTCACGCAAAACTGGCGACATGACCGTCCTCATCCTCGGCGGAACGAGCGAAGCTGCTGCGCTTGACCAGCACCTGGCTGATCAGGCTCCCGATATTCGCGCCATTATCTCCCTGGCGGGGCACACCGTCGATCCCCGTCCGAGCAACCTGCCGGTCCGCACCGGCGGCTTCGGTGGCGTCGAGGGCTTGAGGCGTTATCTGGTCGAGGAAGGCATTGTCGCTGTCGTCGACGCGACCCATCCCTTCGCCGCGATCATGCCCTTCCATGCCGAGCATGCCTGCAAGGCGGAAGGCGTGCCGCTGCTGGCGATCCGCCGCGATTCCTGGAAGCCGCGCGCCGACGATCGCTGGAAATCCGTGCCCGATATCGAGGCGGCCGCGCAGGCGCTGGGCGACGAGCCGCGGCGCGTCTTCCTCACGGTCGGCCGGCTCGAACTGCCGGCTTTCGCGGATGCGCCCCATCATCGCTATCTCGTCCGCGCCATCGAGCCGATCGGCGATCGCCTGCCGGTGCCGCATGTCGACGTCATCCAGCAGCGCGGACCCTTCGATGCCGATGACGAGGAGGATCTGATGCGCCGCGAGGGCGTCGAGATCCTGGTCAGCAAGAATTCCGGCGGCCCGGCCACGGTCGGCAAGCTCGTGGCGGCGCGCCGGCTTTCCCTGCCGGTGGTGATGGTGGAGCGCCCGCCCAAGCCCGCTGTCGAGACCGTCGATCATATCGATCAGGTCCTGCCCTGGCTCGTGGCGCAAGGCATCTTCGCCACCGAACGCGGCGTATAGACGTAAGGCGCCGCGCCCTCGCGCGCGATCAATCGCGTGCTCGAAGCCCCGATCATCACCAGCGTCGCCATGTCGGCCGTGCTCGCGGCCGCAACGGCTTCCGCCAGCGTCAGGATGCGCAGGTTCTCGTCCGGCCGTCCGACGGCGCGGGCGAAGAGCACCGGCGTTTCGGATGCACGCTGCGTCGCCGCCAACTCCAGCGCCTTGCCGAGCTGCCAGGGCCGGGCCTTCGAGATCGGATTGTAGAGGCAGATCACCAAATCGGCGGCGAGAACGGCTTCGAGCCGCGCCGTCACGACATCCCAGGGCTTCAGATTGTCCGAGAGCGAGATCGCGCAGAAATCCCCGCCCAGCGGCGCGCCGGCCTTTGCCGCCGCTGCCAGCATCGCGGTAATGCCGGGCTCGACCGCGATCGTGATGCCCAGCCATGCCGCCGGCCCGGCCTCCAGCGCCTCGAATACCGCTGCCGCCATGGCGAAGACGCCGGGATCGCCGCCCGAGACCACCGCCACCGTCCGGCCTTCCGCCGCCAGTTGCAGGGCATGGGAGGCCCGTTCGACCTCGACGCGATTGTCGGAAGCGTGCTTGGTCAGCCCCGTCCGTTCGGGAACCCGGTCGACATAGGGGCCGTAGCCGACGATATCGGTCGCGGCCTCGAGTGCCGCCTGCGCGGCCGGCGTGATCCAGTCCGGCGTGCCCGGGCCGAGGCCGACGATGGTCAGCGAGCCCGTCACAGGCGCCGCCCTTCGCCGGGCACCAGCACCATCGCGAAATAGGGCGCCTCGTCATCGGTCTTGTCGCTCAGCCGCGCCACCACCTGCCGCGCCATCGTCGCGCGCTCGACATAGATCGCGCGCCCTTCCAGCCCGGCGGCGACAAGCGCGCGTCGCACCTTCGGCAGGTTGCGTCCGAGCTTCATGATCACGGCGGCATCGGTATCGGCAAGCCGCCGCGCCAGCTCCGCCTCCGGCAGCGTGCCGGGCAGCACGGTCATGACGTCGTCGCCCCAGGTGATCGGCGCACCGGCTTCGCCCCAGGCACCGGTCATGCCGGTGACGCCGGGCACCACCTCGGTCGGGAAGCGGTGGCTGAGCCGCCGCCACAGATGCATGAAGGAGCCGTAGAAGAACGGGTCGCCGTCGCAGAGCACGGCGAGCGTCCGCCCGGCCTGCATCTCCGTTGCGAGACGCTCTGCCGCCTCCTCGTAGAAGGCGGCGATCGGTCCGTCATAATCGGGCTCGCCGACGCTGGCCTCGATCGTCACCGGGAAGGCGAGCTCGATCTCGCGGGCCGGATCGGGCGCGATGATCGCGTCCGCCGTGCTGCGGGCATTGCCGCGCCGGCCGCGTTTGCAGAAATGCACCAGCCGGTCGGCCGTGGTGATGATCTCGCGTGCCCTCACCGTCATCAGGTCCGGCGCCCCCGGCCCGAGGCCGACGCCATAGAGCAGGGTCCTGTTCGTCCCGCTCATCGCTTATTCCTTGTCCTGGGCCAGCGCATTGACCGCTGCCGCGGCCATGGCCGAGCCGCCGCGGCGGCCATGCACCACGACGAAGGGCACGCGCCCGTCCTTGGACAGCGCTTCCTTCGATTCCGCCGCGCCGACGAAGCCGACGGGAATGCCGATCACGGCAGCAGGCTTCAGCGCGCCGGCATCGAGCATCTCGAGCAGGCGGAACAGCGAGGTCGGCGCATTGCCGATCACCACGATCGCGCCGGCCAGCCGGGGCTTCCAGAGCTCCATCGCGGCGGCGGAGCGGGTCGTGCCCATCTCAGCTGCCAGTGCCGGAACCTGCGGATCGTCGAGCGTGCAGAGAACCTCGTTACTCGCCGGCAGGCGGGCGCGCGTCACGCCGTTGGCGACCATCTTGGCATCGCACAGGATCGGCGCCCCGTTCCTGAGGGCCGTCTGCGCTACCTCGGCGAAACCAGCGGACATCTCGACGTCCCCGGGCAGGTCCGTCATGCCGCAGGCATGGATCATGCGCACGACGACGCGCTCGGCCGCGCCGCTGAAGCGGGAAAGATCGGCCTCGGCGCGGATGATGGCGAAGGAGCGCTCATAGATCGCCGCGCCGTCCTGAATGTAGTCGTATGCCTTGCTCAACCCTGCGATCCCGTCGAACGCGCGGCCTTCAGCCGGGCGTGAATATCCTGTCCGGGCTGCAATCGCGTGAGCAGCGCCGAAAGGTCAAGCGTCGCGATCGGCTTGTCCCGCGTCGTGCCGTTCAGAACGACATCGTAGCGCCCCGCTCGCCCGACCAGCGTGAGATCGGCAGCCGCCGGATGGGCGCAGGCCTTGACGCAGCCGGAGACATGCAGCGTCACGTCCTGCGCCAGCAGGCCGGCGGCGGTTTCGGCGAGCGCGGCCGCATCGGTCATGGTCGGCGCCTCGGCGCGCAAGCAGGCGGGGCTGCCGGCGCAGGCCTGCACCGAGAGGCGTGGATCGTCGTCGCTGGTGATCAGGCCGAGATCGTCCGCAAGCGATAGCAGGCTCTCGGCTTCAGCACGGCCGAGATTGCGGAAGGCGAGCCCGCGCCAGGGCGAAAGCCGGATCGCGGCCGCGCTCGTCTCGGTCCCAGCGGCGAGCCTGTCGAGCACCGCAGCATCGCAGCGGCCGAACGGCAGGCCGATGAGCGCGGCGTGTTGGGCACTTTCCAGAGCGAACAGTCCGGCGCGTCGGGGCGGCATCCGTGGCGTTGGAGCGGCCGTTTCGGGCAAGACGCTCAGGTTCGCCAAGCTTTCGGGGGAGAGGTCGCGCAGGCGGCGGATGCGATCAGGAGCGGCTTTGCGCAAGGCCGTGAAGCGGCGCAAAGCGATTTCGACCGCCGCAGCAGCTCCCGCCTCGGCGATCGGGCCGCGCCAGAGGCAGTCTCCGAGGCACAAGGCCGCTTGCCCGGCCGCGATACCGACGAGCCGGATGTCACAAGGAAACTTATCCAGCACCTGTGCGCCGCCATCGTCCACGACGACGGCGAGCTTGGCCGGCAGGCCGGGGATGGCGCGGGCACGCTGTTCGATCTGGGCGGCCAGAGCGACGGCGTCGATCAGGTCGGTCGGGTTCTGTCCGGCCAGCGGCGAGACCAGCGTCACGCGCTGCGGTCCGTCGCCCTCGTGCTCGTCGACGAGATGCTCTGCCAGCAGCCGCTCGACCAGTTTCGGATGAGTGTCGGGCGTCACGCCGCGGATCTGCAGATTGGCGCGGGCGGAGATTTCGATCAGCCCGTTGCCGTGTTCCACGGCCAGCGCCGCGATCCGCCGCAACTGCGCAGGCGCCAGCTGTGCACCGGGCGGATGCAGGCGCACCAGCCAGCCATCGCCGGTTTCCATCGGCTTCAGCGTGCTCGGGCACCAGCCGCGGCGCAAAGCTTCCTGGGGAAGGGCGCTCATTCCGCCGCTTCCCGCGCCAGGAAGGCGCCGACCGAGTTGCGCCGGCTGGTCCAGAGCCCGCGTCGCGCGGCATCAGTCAGACGCGAGCGGATGGAAGCCGCGGCCGGCGCATTGGCGGTTTCCAGCGCGGACCAGACCTGCGGATCGGCGCAATAAGCCTGGAACACGGCATCGAACAGCCCGTCCGCGACGGCGTCCGTGCTCGCTGCGAAGACGAAGAGGGTATCGACCGCCTCGGCCAGTTCCGCCGCGCCGCGCCAGCCATGGGCGAGCTGGGAGGCGATCCAGCGCGGATGCGTCAGGCGGCCATGGACGATGCGGGCGATATCCTCGGCCAGCGTGCGCGCCTTCGGAGCCTCCGGGTTCG
Source organism: Allobosea sp. MMO-172 (assembly GCF_037147855.1). Lineage (NCBI taxonomy): Bacteria > Pseudomonadati > Pseudomonadota > Alphaproteobacteria > Hyphomicrobiales > Alloboseaceae > Allobosea > Allobosea sp. MMO-172. Next base: position 13,832 of record NZ_JBBCUM010000016.1, read on the forward strand.
CGCTGTCGAGGCTGTAGAGCGCGGGATCGGCGCCGAGCGCCTTGGCTGCCGCCGCGAGCCCGCCGATGACATCGGCGGCGCTGCTGGCTTCGAGGATATCGCGCCCGGCAGTGTCGCTGACATGGATGAAGGCGTCGGAGGCGCGGATACGGCCGGCGAAGCCGGCATCGGCCGTGCCTGCGCCTTCCGGCCCGCCATAGGCATGGTCCGAAGCCGCGAGATAGGCGGCGCCCAGTTCATCTCGCGCGGTCCAGTGGCCATCGAGCGCCCGGTCGGCCATGGCGGCGCCGTAGCGGCCGGGCGCGGCGCCGAAGATGCGCGCGCCATGCGCGCCACGGCGGCGGGCGGCGGCGGGCTCGTTCCAGTCGTCCGGCTCGCCCAGCGCAGCCACTGCCCGTGCCGCCTGGTCGATCAGGGCGATCTGCCCCGGAAACGTGTCCCGGAAGGTGCCGGAGATGCGCACGGTCACATCGAGGCGCGGGTAGGCGAGTTTCGGCTGCGGGATGATGCTGAAGCCGGTGACGCGGGTCGAGGCCTTGTCCCAGACGGGCTCGGCGCCCATCAGCGCGAGCGCATGCGCGATATCCTCGCCGCCCGAGCGCAGCGTCGGCGAGGCCCAGAGGTCCATCACGATCCGGCGGGGATAGTCGCCATGATCCTGCAGATGGCGCGAGACCACCGCCTGAGCCGCGAGCTTGCCCAGCCGGGCGGCGGCGCGCGTCGGGATCGCGCGCGGATCGAGCGTCGAGAGATTGCGTCCGGTCGGCAGCACGTCGGGTCGTCCGCGATGCGGTGCGCCAGCCGGGCCGGGGGCGACGAAGCGGCCAGCGAGCGCGGCGAGCAGGTTCTCGCGCTCGTTGCTGGCGGAACCCGGATCAATCTCGGACTGCCCAAATATGTGCAGGCCGTCGCGGAAGGGTAGTTCGGCGATATCGCAGAGATGGGCGTCGAGCCGCGTCAGCGCCTCGTTCATCTCGGTATCGGCGGCGACGCCGCAGGAGGCGGCGAGCCCGCTCGCTTCGGCCCGCGCCCGGATTTCGCCGGCGACGATATCGGCGCGGCGCGAGTCGAGCACCTGCGCCTGCGAGAATTCCTCGACGAGATCGCGCAGCAGGGCGGTCTCGCCGGCCGCTTCCGTCTCGGCCAGCGGCGGCGGCAGATGGCCGAGCGTGACGGCCGAGAGCCGCCGCTTGGCCGGCGCCGCTTCGCCGGGGTCATCCACGACATAGGGATAGATCACCGGCAGTCCGCCGACGGCTAAGCGCGGCCAGCAGCCCGCCGAGAGCGCCACGGCCTTGCCCGGCAGCCACTCCATGGTGCCATGCGTGCCGAGATGGATCAGCGCATCGACGGCCTCGGCCTCGCGCAATGCGAGATAGAAGGCGAGATAAGCATGGCCGGGCGGGGCGTCCGGATCGTGATAGCGCGCCTTGCGATCGGGCGTGGCGTCGCGCGCCGGCTGCAGGGCGACGGTGAGATGGCCATGGCGCACGGCGCGGAAATGGAAGGCGCCATCGCGGCAGGCCGGATCGGATTCCGGCGCTCCGTGGCTGGCGACAAGGGTTTCGCGGGCGGCGGCGGGGATCGTATCGAGCCAGTCGCGATAGGCAGCGAGCGAAATGCTCAGTGTGGTCGGGCCGGCCGTGAGCGAGGCCATCAGCAAGGCCCCCTCGTCTAAATTAACGCCGTCATCCCGGACAAGCCGCGTCAGCGGCGCCGATCCGGGATCCATGCCTGAACCTTCATCGGAGGCGCTCTGGAATGGATCCCGGGTCAAGCTCGGGATGACGCGGGAGGTGGTGGAGCCGACCTGATATCCCGCTCCCGCCAGCAATTCCCGGATCGCCGTCACACTGGCCGGCGTATCGAGCCCGACGGCAAACCCCGCCCGCCCGCCGCGCGCGGGATAATCCGACATCACCAGCGCCAGCCGGCACTCTGCCGCAGGCTTTCGCGCCAGCGCGATCCAGCCGGCCGCCAGATCGGCCAGCGCGGCAATGCCCGCCGCATCGGGCACCAGCCGGCGGGTGGAAAGCCCGGTCGCCGGATCGGTCTCTTCCGCCTTGAAGGCGACGGGAATGGCGCCGATGCGCCCGTCGAATTCCGGCAGCGCCACCTGCATGGCCAGATCGGCGGCCGAGAGCCCGCGCGGCGAAGCCTCCCAGGCCTCGCGCGGGCTGCCGACCGGCACCGCTTGCAGGATCGGGCAATCGGCGCCGTCGAGCACGAAAGCCGTGCCTTCGCGGGCGGAGAAGGCGGTGGTGGTGGCGATCAGGGCCGGTTTGCGCGTCGCGATCAATGCCGCGAGTTCGGCCGTGACGGCTGGGTCCTTCAGGCTGGTCAGCGCGAGGGGCAGAGGCGCGAGGTCGCGCGCGGCCAGCGCGGCGGCAACTGCCTCGCCCATGGCGGTGTCGCCGGAGGCGACGCCGGAGCGATACAACAGGACCGGGACGAGCGGCCGGTCGGGGGGCGAGGCAGCCAGTGCCTCGTGCCATGATAGCGGAGTGCCACCGCTTCCGAGCGCGAAGAAGGACGGTAGAGGGAGGGGCGTGAGGTCCGCGGTTTCAGCGGCTTGCGCCAGATAACCGTCTATCCGCCCCAGCAAGCGCCGCATGTTCTCGGCGCCGCCGCCGACCTGGAAATAGGCCAGCAGCTCGCCTGCGAACGCCGCCGGCACCGTCGCGTGTTCGCCCAGCCTTGGATCGTCGCGCTCGTCGCCGGGCAGGATCGCGAGCGGGATGCCATGTTCGCGGCAGGCGAGGCCGAGCTGCTCGATGCCGTAGCGCCAGTAGTCCAGTCCGCCGAGGCAGCGCAGCAGCACGAAGCGGCATTGCGCGGCCGTCTTCTCGATCAGGAAATCGACCGAGAGCGGGTGCTTCAGGCGTCGGAGCGGCGCGAGCCGCACCGACAGGCTGCTGTCGGTTGCCGCCACCGCCAGCGCCGAAAGGTCGCTGTCGGTGAAGGACAGGACGAGCACGTCTTCCCGCGGCAGGGCGAGATCGACGGCGTCCTCGCCATCGTCGAGCCTGATCTCGCTGGTCGGGAGAAGATGCATCGCGCCAGTTTACGCCCCCGCGAGAGCCGCTTCCACGGCCTTCAGGTCGAAGCCCTTGAGACCGATCACGGTGAGGCGTCCCTCACGGGCCTCGTCGGCGCCCCAGGCCCGGTCGAAATGATGCCCGACGCGCCGGCCGACGCCCTGCACGACGAGCCGCATCGGCTTGCCCGGCACGGCGGTGAAGCCCTTGAGCCGCAGCACGCCCTCGGCCTCGGCCGCCTTGGCGACGCGCGCCGTGAGCTCTTCCGGCGTGAGACCGGCCGGCAGCGGCACCGCGACCGAGTCGAAATCGTCATGGTCGTGATCGTGCTCGCCCTCGCCGTGATGCGACGGGCGGGCGGCGAGGTCGCTTTCGGCGGCGGCGCCGAGGCCGACGATCAGCGCCGGCTCGACCTTGCCATGGGCGGTCTCGACGATCTTGATCGCCTTCGGCAGATGCTCGGCGATCTCGGCCTTGACCCGCGCGCGGCCCGCCTCGTCGACGAGGTCGCTCTTGTTGAGCAGGATCAGGTCCGCGCAGAGGATCTGGTCCTCGAACACCTCCTCCAGCGGGTTGTCGTGCTCGACGGAAGCGTCGGCCGCCTTCTGGGCGGCAAGCGCCTCGGGATCATCCGCGAACTGGCCCTCGGCCACGGCCGGGCCGTCGACCACGGCGATGACGCCGTCGACAGTGACGCGCGAACGGATCGCCGGCCAGTTGAAGGCGGTGACGAGGGGCTTCGGCAGAGCGAGGCCGGAGGTCTCGATCAGGATATGCTCGGGCGGATTGGGCCGGTTGAGCAGCTTCTCAAGCGCCGGCACGAAATCATCGGCGACGGTACAGCAGATGCAGCCATTCGGCAGCTCGACCACGTCCTCGTCGCTGCATCCGGCGATGCCGCAGCCCTTCAGGAACTCGCCGTCGAAGCCGAGATCGCCGAATTCGTTGACGAGCACGGCGAGCTTCTTGCCCTGCGCATTCTCGAGGAGGTGACGTACCAGCGTCGTCTTACCGGCGCCGAGGAAGCCGGTGATGATGGTGCAAGGCGTCTTGCTAAGTGACGTCTTGCCCAGGTTCGCGGTCTGCGGAGCGTTCATGATGTCATCCTTGCTGGCGCGCCGGCAAAGGCGGCACGCGCGCGACCACGCCCTTGCGGAAGGACTGCGGCCGCTCTTTCCAGGGAACGATGCCGTTGGCGCTGGCGGCATAGGCCTCCGCGGCGCCGACGATCTCGTCGAGATGGGTGTCGGTGTCGAGATCGCCGATCAGATAGGTCCATTTGCCATCGGCGCTGAGCGCGATGGTGCAGGGCCGCTTGCAGACGGCGAGGCATTCGACGGGCAGCACGGGGATCGTGCTGCCCTTGGCTGCAAGCTGCGCGGCGAGCCGCTCGGCCAGCGCCAGTCCGGGTTGGTCGTAACCCTCCGGGAGATCGGCGCGGGCACGGCGGCAGGCCGTGCAGACATGGATGGTGAGGTCGCCCTCGGACATTGGCTTGCCTTCAGGCTTCGGCGGCCCGGCGGCTCGCCCGGGGCCAGAGCACGCCGGCCATGAAGGCGGTCACGAGCCAGAGCGCGGCCTGGATGCCGAGCGAGAGCGACGCGAAATGCGCGGCGACCTCGGCCGGCACCTTGCTCTCCGGCGCGGCCGGATGCGGGGCGCCGACGACATGCGGCAGCAGGATCAGGACGACCGCCACGAGCTTGAGCCAGGGCTGCTCGAAGCGCAGGAACAGGAAGAGCCCGGCCGCGGTGGCGACGGCGGTCCACAGCCACCAGAGCTGGCGCTGCTCCAGTGCGGCGGAAGCCGCACCCGGCAGTTCCGGCGCGAGCCCCATGGCAGGCGCGAGCCCGAGCGCGAGAAAACCGCAGGCCCCCCAGACGAGGGCGCTGCGCTGGTCGATCGTATCGCCGGCTGCGATCATGCCCGCCAGCAGCAGCGCCGCGAAGCCGATCGCCGTCGCGATCGTCACCGCGCTGGTGAGGAGCGTGCGCTGGAGGCCGTCCTGGGGCTTCCACTCGGCATGGTCGTGGCCGGGTGCGTCGCCGGCAGGGCCATGCGCGAGGATGATTTTCGCCTCGCCGTCGAAGGCGGCGAGCGTCGGAGCCTGCAGGCGCAGCGCCGCCTCATAGGTCTCGGCCTTGAGGATGAGCGGGGTGGTGGTGACATGCTGCAGGGCGGCGACGATCAAGCCAGCCAGAAGCCCGGCCAGGATGCTGACCGTGAGAACACGCGTGACCATGGATGCTTTCCCTCAGTGGCAGGGAAAGGCGAGGCCGTGACGGGTGTCGTGCGCGGCGTTGTGGACATTGGTCGAGGCCGCGAAGCCGGTCGTGTAGATCAGCGCGACGCCGATCACGAGCGCGGCGGCGACCGCCTTGACGCGTTCCGAAACGCTGAGCGTGGGTGTGGAAACCGAAGCGGTGTTCATAGGCGTTCTCCGTGGCCGCCCCGCCGGCAGCCGGTTGGATCTCTGCGGGTCGACGGCAGGTCTCCTGGCTCGCGGATTTGGCGCCCTGTGCCGCCTTCCCGGAGCTTGCGCTCCAGTGGCCGATGGCGAAGGACATCCGCTTACAGTTGCGGGGGCAGCCGCGGTCTCGCACCGCGTTCCCTTTTCACCTCCTCGCGGAGGCACCGTCACGGATCATCATTAGCCATCGCCGTGTTGCTGTGCAATGCAATGCGCGATCTTCTTCTTCGTGAGCCCTCATCCTGAGGAGCCGCGTCAGCGGCGTCTCGAAGGATGCTCCAGTTCCCTCCAGAGCCTCCTGGATCATCCTTCGAGACGGCCCTTCGGGCCTCCTCAGGATGAGGGCTCAGGAAACACAGTGATGCGATGCCGAACGACATTTCCCATCTCACCCTCGTCCTCGGCGGCGCCCGCTCCGGCAAGAGCCGCCATGCCGAGGCGCTGATCGAGGCGCTGCCGGCACCCTGGGCCTATATCGCGACGGCGCAGGCCTATGACGACGAGATGCGGGAGCGCATCGCCGAGCACCGCGCCCGCCGGCCGGCCGGCTGGCAGACGGTCGATGCGCCGCTCGATCTGGCCGGCGCGATTGCCGCCCAGCCGGCGGGCCGGCCGATCCTGGTCGATTGCCTGACGCTCTGGCTCACCAATCTGATCCTGGCGGAACGCGATACCGCTGCCGCCCGCGAGGGCCTGATCGCCGCCTGCGAGCGTGTCTCCGCGCCGCTCGTGCTGGTCGGCAACGAGGTCGGCCTTGGCATCGTGCCGGAGAACGCGCTGGCCCGCCGCTTCCGCGACGAGGCCGGGCGATTGCATCAGGCGCTTGCGGCGCGTGCGGCCAGCGTGGTCTTCATGGTCGCCGGATTGCCGATGCGAGTGAAGTGATGATCGACACTGAAGATGCCGCCCGCCACAAGGCCAAGATGGAGAAGCGCAAGGCGGTGCAGGACGCCGAAGTCGCCTCCAAGACGCTCGAAAAGGGCCTGCTGATCGTCAATACCGGCCCCGGCAAGGGCAAGTCGACGGCGGCCTTCGGGCTGATCCTGCGCGCGCTCGGCCATGGCTGGCGCATCGGCGTGGTGCAGTTCATCAAGGGCGCCTGGTCGACCGGCGAGCGCAAGGCATTGGAGGCCTTCGGCGATCAGGTCTCGTGGCACAGCATGGGCGAAGGCTTCACCTGGGAGACGCAGGACAAGACCCGCGACATCGCCGCCGCCGGGCGCGCCTTCGCCAAGGCGCAGGAGTTGATGGCCGATCCGGAGATCAGCCTGCTGGTGCTGGACGAGCTCAACATCGCCCTGCGCTACGACTATCTGCCGCTCGCCGAGGTCGTCGCGACGCTGGTCGCCCGCCGGCCCGACCTGCACGTCGTCGTCACCGGCCGCAACGCCAAGCCGGAATTGATCGAAGCCGCCGATCTCGTCACCGAGATGACGCTGGTGAAGCACCATTTCACGGCAGGCGTGAAGGCGCAGCAGGGCATCGAGTTCTGAAAGCCCGCTCTGTGCCTCGGTGGCATTGGGTCATCCCGGACGCAGCGAAGCGGAGATCCGGGATCCATTCCGGAACCTGCACGAAAGGCGTTCCGGCATAGATGCCGGGTCAAGCCCGGGACGACCAAGTATGGGCCAGCACCCCTCCCGTTGCGATACGCCATCCTCGATGTGGAGCGATCACCTCGACCGACTCATCCACTTGACGATAATCGACCCGGTCTTCAAATTGAATCTGAATTCAAATTCAATTTGAGAGTGTCCATGACCGGTACGCAACCGAGACAACCCCGCAAGGCCGGCAAGCGCGAAGCGATCCTTGCCGCGGCGCGTGGCATCGTCGCGGAGGTCGGCTTCCACGAAACCTCGATCGCTACGGTCGCTGCCGCCAGCGGCGTCTCGACCGGCAGTGTCTATTCGTATTTCGCCTCGAAGGCCGAGTTGATGGCCGAGATCGCCGCGGCCGTGTCGTCGCGCGAGTTGGCCGTGCTGCGCGAGATCGCCGCGAGCGACGCGCCCGTCACTGAGCGTTTGACCGCTGCGGTCGAGGCTTTCGCTCGCCGTGCCTTCGCCAATCGCCGCCTCGCCTGGTCGATGATCGCGGAGCCCGCCGACCCGGCCGTCGACGCGACGCGGCTCGACTATCGTCGCGAGATCGCCGGCATTTTTCGCGCGCTGGTCGTCGAAGGTGAAGGGCAGGGCGCGTTCCGCGCGGTCGATCCCGATGCCGCCGCAGCGATGATCGTCGGCGGCTTCATGGAGGCGCTGATCGGCCCGCTCTCGCCGGACCGCCCGATCACACCCGAGCGTGGCCGCGAGATCGCGACGGCGCTGGCCGATCTCTCCCTTGCCGCGCTGATTTCCCGAGAAGGACAGGCCGCATGACCACGCTCGATGCCTACGGCTACGATACCCATGAAGTGCTGAACCAGGCGCCGGCACTGGCGGATTACGACGCCTTCGCCGCCGATCCGGCGCTCGGGTCGATCCTCGATGCTTTCGGTGCCGGCTGGTTCCGTGAGCAGGCGAGCGTGGTCGGCGGCCATGTCGGGTCGAAAGCGGTGCAGGACTTGGCCCGGCAGGCCAATCGCAGCCTGCCGGAACTGCGCACGCATGACCGCTGGGGCCGGCGCGTCGACCAGATCGAGTTCCATCCCGCCTGGCACGAGTTGATGGGGCTCGCCATGCGCGACGAGTTCCATTCGCTGTGCTGGACGAAACCGCGCCCCGGTGCGCAGGCGGCGCGCGCGGCGGTCTCCTATCTCTGGAACCAGGGCGAGAACGGCATCTGCTGCCCGCTCGGCATGACCTATTCGGCTATTCCCGTCCTGCAGCGCGACCCTGCGCGTTGGGCCGAGTTCGGCCGGCTGATCACCTCCAGCGACTATGACGGGCGCCCGCTGCCGGCGTCGCAGAAGCGCGGCGGCACGGTCGGTATGGCGATGACCGAGAAGCAGGGCGGCTCCGACCTGCGCCAGACCCAGACGGTGGCGACGCGCAATGCCGACGGCACCTATTCCCTCACCGGCCATAAATGGTTCTTCTCCGTCCCGCATTCCGACGTGTTCCTGACGCTGGCGCGCACGGAAGAGGGCGTCTCCTGCTTCGTCGTGCCGGGCTGGCTGCCGGACGGGTCGCGCAACCGCCTGCAGATCCAGCGGCTCAAGGACAAGTGCGGCAACAAGTCGAATGCCTCGTCAGAGGTCGAATTCCGCGGCGTGATCGCGCATCTCATCGGCGAGCCCGGCCACGGCATCCGCGCCGGGCTGGAGATGAACCATTACACGCGGCTCGATTTCGCCGTCGGCTCGGCCGGGTTGATGCGCCATGCGGTGGCGCAGGCCGCGCATCACACCGCGCATCGCCGCGCCTTCCAGAAGGTGCTGATCGACCAGCCGATCATGACGAATGTCGTCGCCGATCTCGCAATCGAGGTCGAGGCCTCCGCCTGGCTCGCCTTCCGCTTCGTCCATGCGCTCGATCGGGAGAGCGGGAGCGAAGCCGAGAAGCTGATCGGCCGCATCGGAGCGCCGATTGCGAAATACTGGAACTGCAAGCGCGCGACGCCGGTCGTGGTCGAGGCGCTGGAATGCCATGGCGGCAACGGCTTCATCGAGGACCATCTGATGGCGCGGCTCTATCGCGAGGCGCCGCTCAACGGCATCTGGGAGGGCACGGGCAATGTCGTCTGCCTCGACGTGCTCCGCTCGATCCGCCGCTATCCCGATTGCGTGCCGGCCCTGCTCGACGAGTTGCGCGCCGCCCGCGGCAGCGATCCGCGCTACGACGCCTTCCTGGCCGGGCTGGAGACCGATCTGGTCGATGTGCTCAGGCAGGAACATCTGGCGCGGCGCTTCGTCGAGCGGATGGCGCTGGGCTTGTCGGCCTCGCTGCTGATCCGCAACGCGCCGCACGCGGTCGCCGATGCCTATGTCGCCTCGCGCTTGGCCGGCGGCTGGTCCGGCCATTTCGGCTCCCTGCCGCAGGGCGTCGATCTGCAGGCGATCGCGCGGCGGGCCGTGCCGGTGCCGAACTGAGGCTCTAGAGCAGGGCCACGGCCGCCAATAGCGCGGCGAGAACCCAGAGCAGGCCGCAGGAGCGCTTGTAGAGCGTGAGCGCCCGGCGAATATCGGCGGCATTCGCCCCCGCCCGGCCTTCGCCCATCCAATGGTCCTCGATGCGGGTCTCGCCATAGACGCGCGGCCCGGCGAGCCTGAGGCCCAGCGCTCCGGCCATGGCGGCTTCCGGCCAGCCGGCATTGGGCGAGCGGTGCTGGCCGGCATCGCGCCGCAACGCCCGCCAGGCACCGGCAGCATCGGCATTGCGGTCTAGCATGCCCGAGACGATCAGCAGCAACGCCGTCAGTCGCGAGGCCGGCAGGTTGACGAGATCGTCGAGCCGCGCCGCCGCCCAGCCGAAGGCGAGATGGCGCGGCGTGCGGTGGCCGATCATCGAATCGGCGGTGTTGATCGCCTTGTAGGCGGCGATGCCCGGCAATCCGCCGACCCCGAGCCAGAAGGCCGGTGCGATGATGCCGTCCGAGAAATTCTCGGCGAGGCTCTCGATCGCCGCGCGCGACACGCCGGCTTCGTCCAGCGTCTGCGGATTGCGCCCGACGATCATCGAGACGGCGCGGCGCCCCCCCTCAAGCCCGTCGCGCTCCAATCCCTCGGCGACGCGGGCGACGTGCTCGTAAAGGCTGCGCTGGGCGATCAGGGTGGAGGCGATGGGTGCGAGCGGGATCAGGCCGAGGAGGCCGAAGGAAAGGCAAAGCCGCTGGATCAGCATCGACAGGGTGGTTGTGATGGCAAGCAGCAGCACGAGCGCCAGCACACCCATCGCCTTGCGCGCTGGGAAGGAAGCCGCCTCCCGGTTCAGGCCCCGGTCGAGCCAGCCGATCAGCCAGCCGATCCAGGTGACGGGATGGCCGATTGCGGCATAGAAGCGCTGGGGATAGCCGAATGCCGCCTCGATGGTCAGCGCGAGCACGAGCAGAGGCAGGCTGGCGGAGAGGTTCATGCGGGGGCGCGGGCAGGATCGTGGCTGAGGACGGTATCTGGCATGGCGGCGATCTCGCCACGGCCCGCGCGCTCTTTCCGGAGGCGCCGCAGCCCTGGGTCGATCTCTCCACCGGGATCAATCCGATCCCCTATCCGCTTCCGGCGCTGCCGTTAAGCCTCTGGACGCGCCTGCCCGGCGCCGATGACGAAGCCGCGCTGATCGCGGCTGCGCGCGAGGCCTATCGCGTCCCGGCTCACGCAGAGATCGTAGCGGCGCCCGGCACGCAGATTCTGATCGAATTGCTGCCGCGCCTCGCGCCAGCCGGCCCGGTCGCGATTCTGGGTCCCACCTATGCCGAGCACGGCCATGCCTGGCGCAAGGCTGGCTACGCCGTCGCCGAAACCGCGACGCCAGCGGAGGCGGCCGCGACCATCGTCGTGGTCAATCCGAACAATCCGGACGGGCGCGTGCTGTCGCAGGCCAAGCTTGCCAGCCTCGCCGCGCGTTGCACCGCCTGCGGCGGCCTGCTCGTCGTCGACGAGGCCTTCGCCGATTTCACGCCGGAGGCCAGCATCGTGCCGGACTTGCCTGATGGCACGGTCGTGCTGCGCTCCTTCGGCAAGACCTATGGCCTCGCCGGCCTGCGGCTCGGCTTCGCCATCGGCGCGCCCGAGCCGATGGCGCGACTCAAGGCGGCACTCGGTCCGTGGTCGGTCGCCGGCCCCGCGCTCCATGTCGGTGCGATGGCGCTGGCCGATGCCGGTTGGCTCGCGCAAACCGGCGCGCAGCGTGCCCGCGATGCCGCCCGCCTCGACGCCCTGCTGGCGCCGCATGGCCGGCTCGTCGGCGGCACGGCCCTGTTCCGCTTGCTCGAAACGCCGAAAGCGGCAGCGCTCTTCGCAAGGTTCGGCCGGAACGGCATCTATGTCCGCCGCTTCCAGAACGCGCCGGATCGTCTGCGCTTCGGTCTGCCGGGCGATGAGGCCGAATGGTCGCGCCTGCGCACTGCGCTTACCCTCGATGCCCCGGAAGCATCGCCGCCAGCGTGAAGCTTGCATGCGGCGGATGCGGGGACAGGAGCCGGCGGGCCGGCTAACGTCCCTCGAATAAGGATTCGGGGAGAGAAGACGCATGGCATTCCTGCCGCCGGAAGGCGACCTGACGATCGGCTTCGCTCACGCTGCCTATCAGCTCCGCGACGAGTTCCTGACGCGTGGCCGTGCCGCTGGGAGTTTCGAGGTCCGTAGCCTCGACGAATTGCGCGAGCGTGCGCCGGAAGCCGATGTGCTCGTCGTGTCCGGCCTGTGGCGCAACGATCTGCTGCCGCGCCTGCCGAAGCTGCGCTTCATCCAGTCGATCAGCGCCGGCACGGACCAGTTCGACAAGCCGGCGATCGGTGCGGCCGGCGTCCGTCTCGCCAGCGCCCAGGGCGGCAATGAGCGGGCCGTGGCCGAGCATGCGATGTCGCTGATCCTGGCGCTGACCCGCCAGATCCATTTCACGCGGGACAATCAGGTAAAGCAGGTCTGGCGGCCGATGATCGGCGACCGTGCGTTGCGCGAGGATGAGCTCGGTGGCAAGACGCTGGTCATCGTCGGGCTCGGCCGCATCGGCCTCAGGCTCGCAAAGCTCGCGAGCGCCTTCGACATGCGCGTTGTCGGCGTGCGCCGCAGTACCGAGCCGCAGCCGCATGTCGAGGCGGTCGTCCATCCGGACAAGCTCGCCGAGACGGTGGCCGGGGCCGATTTCGTCGCCTTGACCTGCCCGCTGACGCCCGAGACGGAAGGGCTGATCGATGCCCGCATCCTCGGCGCGATGAAGCCGTCCGCCTTCCTGATCAACGTCGCGCGCGGCCGCGTCGTCGATGAGATGGCCCTGCTTGATGCGCTCGGCAACAGCAGCATCGCCGGTGCCGGTCTCGATTGCTTCCACGAGGAGCCCTTGCCGCCGATCTCGCCGTTCTGGCGCATGCCGCAGGTCATCGTCACCCCGCATAGCGCCGGCGAGACCCGCGCCTACGAAGGCAATGTCGTCGATATCCTCCTCGACAATCTGGACCGGCTGGCGCGCGGCGAGGCAAGCCTGCGCAACCAGATCGTCTGAGCGGGAGCGAGAGGGAGGCCATGGCTTCGCCGCGATTCGTCCGGCCAGGCGGGCCGTCGCTGATCCCGGCGCTCGGCATCACGCAGGTCTTCGGCTACGGCACGCTGTTCTACGCCTTCACCGTGCTGGCGCCGCGCATCACCGCCGAGTTCGGCTGGGCGCCGGAATGGACCTTTGGCGGTTTCGCGATCGGCCTTCTGCTGGGCGGCGCGGTTGCTCCCGTCACCGGCAGCCTGATCGATCGCTACGGCACCCGGCTGGTGATGACGACCGGTTCCGGGCTGGCGGGGCTCTCGCTCTTCGCGCTGGCCGAGGCGCGCGGCATCGTCAGCTACACGCTCGCGATGGTCGCGCTCCAGGCGGTGACCACCGCGGTGTTCTATGACGCCGCCTTCGCAGCGCTGACGCAGGCGCGCGGCAGCCAGGCACGCCGCGCCATCAGCCAGCTTACCCTGATCGGCGGCTTCGCCTCGACCCTGTTCTGGCCGCTGACATCGAGCCTGCTCGCCTTCCTCGACTGGCGCGGTGTCTATCGGCTCTACGGCCTTTCGCAGATTCTGGTCTGCCTGCCCCTGCATCTCGTCTTCCTGCCCGGCCGGGTGAAGCGCCCGATCACCGCCGAGGCCGGCGCTGCGGCTCCTTCCGCCGCACAGGAGCCGGAGACGGCCTATCTCACCGGCGATACCCGCCGCCGCGCCTTCCTGCTGCTGGCGCTGGCCCTGTCGCTGCAGGGCTTCGTGGTTTCGGCCATGGCCGTGCATATGCTGGCGCTGCTGCAGGGCTTTGGCCTCAGCGCTGCCATTGCGGTCGGCATCGGCGCGATGCTCGGGCCTTCTCAGGTCGCCGGGCGCCTGACCGAGATGCTGTTCGGGCGCGGCGTCGCGCCGGTCACCACCGCCTGGGTCTCGGCCTGGCTGATGCCGTTCGGCCTCGTCCTGCTCCTGGTTGGCGGTGCGTTGCCGGCCGTCGCCGGGCTCTTCGCCATCGCCTTCGGCATCAGCATGGGCCTGAGCTCGATCGTGCGCGGCACCGTCCCGCTCCAGCTTTTCGGCCCGGTCGGCTTCGGCGCGACCATGGGCAAGCTCGCGGCGCCCGGCCTCGTCATCAAGGCGGCGGCGCCGCTCGTCTTCGCTATCGCGCTGGAACGTGGCGGCGTCATGCTCTCGACGCTGCTGCTGATCGCCTTCTCGGCTTTCGCCGCCGGCGCGCTCATGCTGCTGGCACGCGGGCGCTCGGCCTGAATTTCAGGCTCGCACCGTCCGCCACCAATGGCGCACCGCGTCGCGCGTCCGCATCGCCAGGTCATAGGCGGCGGTGGCCCGGACCCAGCCGAGCACGTTGTCGCGCACGCGCACGATCTGGCCCATGACCCAGGCGAACCAGCGATAGCTCATCAGCTTCTCGCGGCCGGCATGATAGATGCGCTCGACGAAGACGAAGCTCATCAGATGCGCGAAGGCCGTCACGATGAGTCCGGCCCAGAACTGCCCGCGCGCGAACAGCAGCAGGCCGAACAGCTTCAACGGCTCGGCGATGGCGAAGGGGATCGCCAAAGCCAGCAACACGAGCGGCGGCGGTAGCGCGGCGACGCTCTCCTCCAGCCGGCGCATGATGCGCAACTCCGCGAGCCGGCGCAGCAGGGGCCGGTAGAGCGGCCGCAGGAATTCGTCGAGGATGACGAAGACGGTGATGACGGCGCGCAGGGCCGCGAGCAACCCGCGTATCAGCGGGCCGCGTTCCGGTGCAGGCGAGGGCTGGAGATCGTCTGGCATCGCAATCCGATTCATAGATCGCGATTTGCGGCAATTCCATGCCGCCCCGCCAGCGTCTAGAGCACGCGCCGATGAGACTGCACCGCAGTCTGATCGGATCCGGCTCTAGCGGCGCGCGTCTTCCTTCAGCATCGCCACGCCCTTCTCGGCGATCATCATCGTCGGGTTGGCGGTGTTGCCGGAGGTGATCGTCGGCATCACCGAGGCGTCGATGACGCGCAGGCCCTCGACGCCGCGCACCTTGAGCCGCCCGTCGAGAACCGCGCCCGGATCGTCGTCGCTGCCCATCCGGGCCGTTCCGACGGGGTGGAAGATCGTGGTGCCGAGCTTCGCGGCGGCGTCCAGCAGGGCCTCGTCGGACTGGGCGGCATCGCCCGGCATGTGCTCTTCCGGGCGGAAGCGGGCGAGCGGTGCTTGGCGCACGATCCGGCGCGTCAGCTTCATCGCGTCGATCGCGACCTGCCGATCCTCCTCCGTATCGAAATAGTTCGGCGCGATGACGGGAGTGTCGCGCGGATCGGCCGAGCGCAGATGGATGCTGCCGCGGCTGGTCGGCCTGAGATTGCAGACGCTCGCGGTGAAGGCGTCGAACGGATGCAGGCCCGAGCCCCAGCTGTCGAGCGAGAGCGGCTGGAAATGGTATTGCAGGTTCGCCGTCGCGTATTGCGGCGAGGATTTGGCGAAGGCGCCGACCTGCGAGGGCGCCATCGTCAGCGGGCCGGTGCGGAGCGCCGCCCATTCCAGTGCCATCAGCGGCCGGCGCCAGAGCTTGGCATAGTCGCTGTTCAGCGTCTTGACGCCATGGACCTTGTAGACCGGCCGGATCTGGAGATGGTCCTGCAGGTTCTCGCCGACACCGGGCGCATCGACCAGCGTCTCGATGCCGAAGCCCTGCAGGCGCGCGCCGCTGCCGATGCCGGAGCGTTCGAGCAGGAGCGGCGAGGCGACGGCGCCGGCCGAAAGCACGACCTCCCCGTTGATCTCGACCTTCAGCCTTTCCTCGCTCGCCGTGCCCAGGCCATGCGTGAACTCGACGGCTTTCGCTCGGCCGTTCTCGAACAGGATGCGCTCGACATGGACGCCCGTCTCCAGCCGGAGATTGTCGCGGTTATGCCGTTCCAGCATCGGTTTCAGGAAGGCGCGATAGGCGCTGAGGCGCCGCCCACGCCGCTGGTTCACCTGGAAATAGGAGGAGCCTTCATTGTCGCCGGTGTTGAAGTCCGGGATCTTGGCGATGCCCGCAGCTTCCGCGGCGTCGCGGATCGCGTCGAGGATCGCCCAGCGCACGCGCGGATGCTCGACGCGCCACTCCCCGCCTGCCTTGTGCAGCCCGCCCGGTGGCGGCGCCATATGGTCCTCGTGCCGGAGGAAGTAGGGCAGGACATCGTCCCAGCCCCAGCCGGTGAGGCCGCGCTGGCGCCAGCCGTCGTAATCGGCGGCCTGGCCGCGCATATAGACCATGGCATTGATGGCGGATGAGCCGCCGACGACCTTGCCGCGCGGATAGGCCAGCGCCCGCCCGCCGAGCCCGGCCTGCGGCTCCGTCTGGAACAGCCAGTCGGCGCGGGGATTGCCGATGGCGAAGAGATAGCCGACGGGGATGTGGAACCAGACCCAGTCATCCATGCCGCCGGCTTCGAGGACCAGAACCCGGCTCTTCGGATTGGCCGCCAGCCGGTTGGCGACGACACAGCCGGCCGAGCCCGCCCCGATCACGACATAGTCGAACGAGCCGATCAGGCGGCGGTCGGTGGATTGGAGATCGGTCATGGCGCTCCCCGGCAGGTGGCGGATGGCGATCCGCTTCGTGTCGTACCTGTGGGATAAGCGCAGCCGGGGCGGGCGACAATGCCACTAAATTCCAAACCCGTCCGGGCGTTTCGGCGAACCTCCCGTCCGGGCCCCGCCTCCTCATGCTCCCATGGCTTGGTCCGACGTCCCGGCCGAGAGGGCCGCGATCCGATCGAGTTCGTCCTGTCGAGCGGGTCTTTGCGCCCACCAGCGTTGTTGGTGAAGCTGCAGGCGCGGCACATGCGCGAATGAGCGCAGAAGGCTCCCGGCCGTGCTGCCATAGCGGCCTTCTCCCCGTGCGGCATTGGCCTTCTCGAGTTCGAGATAGGCCTGAAGCCGTTTC
Organism: Allobosea sp. MMO-172; assembly: GCF_037147855.1. Lineage (NCBI taxonomy): Bacteria > Pseudomonadati > Pseudomonadota > Alphaproteobacteria > Hyphomicrobiales > Alloboseaceae > Allobosea > Allobosea sp. MMO-172. The sequence continues at coordinate 30,343 of NZ_JBBCUM010000016.1, forward strand.
CAGGCTGCTGGTGGGAGAGGCCGTGCCGAGGTCGGGCCGAAGGCCGCAGCGATCGCCTCACTGGCCTTCGTCACGGTCTGCCATCCGGCGGGAGGGGAGCGGGTGACGACCGCCGCGGTCTGCGGCGCGACCAGCAGGCGCCCGCCCGCAAGCCCGAGCCGGATGCCCCATTCGAGGTCCTCCAGTCGCCGCAGGGAGGTGTTCAAAGGCCCCACGAGGTCCCAGGTCTTGCGGGAGAACAGGGCGGTGGAGCCCGGGAAATACCAGCAGCCGGACGCCAGCGTCGCAAGGTCGGTCGCCCCCACGGGATCGGCGAGGATCGCGCTGTCGGGCGGCGACCAGCGCCAGACGCCGGCAGCGCACAGGAACGGGACGGCGCTGTCCTGCGCACGGAAAAACGCGAGCCGCTGCGCCAGCGTATCCGGCAGGAAGAAATCGTCCGAGTCCAGGAAGGCGATGATCTCGCTTCTGGCCGCCTCGACCCCGGCATTGCGGGCGCCCGCGGCGCCGCGATTCTCGGACAGGCGCAGGATGCGGACCTGCCCGCCGGACAGGAGCGGGTCGGCCAGGCTCACCGGTGTCGGGGAGGCATCGTCGACGACGATGATCTCGGCCCGGACGCCGCTTTGCCGCAGCGCCGAGCGGACGGCCCTGGCCGTCTGCTCGGGGCGCTGGTAGCTGGGGATGACGACGGAAACGTCAGGCGTCAAAACCTCGTCCATGATCAGTCCAGACCCTAAGCCTTGACGATGTGCTCGCCGGTCAGGCCGGCCCTGGCGCAGGCATTGCGCGTGTCGATGACGAGGCGGGCAGCAGTGGCGAGGGCCTTGTAGTCGACCGCATCGTGGTCCGTGGCGATCAGCACGGCATCATAGCCGGCCACGGTCTCTGCCGACAGGTTCACCGAGGCTCGGCCGGTCAGGCCGGCATGCTGGCGGGTTGGCGAGATCACCGGCACATGCGGATCGTGATAATCGGCCTTGGCGCCGCGCTCCTCGAGCAGTTCGATCAGGCGCAGCGAGGGGCTCTCGCGCATGTCGTCGATGTTCTTCTTGTAGGCGATGCCCATCACCAGCACCTTCGCCTGGCTCAGGCCGCGGCCCTGCTGGCGGTCGAGCGCCTCGGCGATGCGGTCGACCACCCAATGCGGCATGGCCGTGTTGATCTGCCCGGCCAGCTCGATGAAGCGGGTGGTGACGTCGAACTCGCGCGCCTTCCAGGTCAGGTAGAACGGGTCGATCGGGATGCAGTGGCCGCCGAGACCGGGGCCTGGATAGAACGGCATGAAGCCGAAGGGCTTGGTCTTGGCGGCGTCGATCACCTCCCAGACATCGATGCCCATCTTGCCGTAGATCACCTTGAGCTCGTTCACGAGCGCGATGTTGACGGCGCGGAAGATGTTCTCGGTCAGCTTGACGGCCTCGGCCGTGGCCGAGGAGGAGACCGGCACGGTCTTGACCACGAGCGCGCCATAGACCGCGTTCGCCAGCTCCAATGCGTCCGCGCCGTCGCCGCCGACGACCTTGGGGATGGTCGAGGTGCCGAAATCGGGATTGCCGGGGTCTTCGCGTTCCGGCGAGAAGGCGAGGAAGAAATCGACACCGCTCTTCAGCCCGGTCGCCTCGAAGATCGGTCGCAGGATCTCGTCGGTCGTGCCCGGCCAGGTCGTCGATTCCAGCACGATGAGATGGCCCTTGCGCAGGCGCGGCGCGATGGTGCGGGCCGTGCTCTCGACATAGGAGAGGTCTGGCTCGCGGTGCTTGGTCAGCGGCGTCGGCACGGCGATGATGATCGCGTCGACATCGCGCAGCTCGTCGAAATCGGCCGTGGCGCGGAAGCGTTCTTCCCGGATCGCCGTGGCGATGGCCTCGAACGGGATATGCTTGATGAAGCTCTCGCCGCGATTGATCTGGGCGACGCGCTTGGCATCGATGTCGAAGCCGATGACGGGAAAGCCGGCCTTGCAGGCGGTCAGCGCCAGCGGGATGCCGACATAGCCGAGGCCGATGATGCCGACGCGGTATTGCTTCGCGGCGATGCGCGCCAGCTGCTCGGCAAGGATGGGGCTGGTGGCGGGGCGAGGGGACGCCGGAGAGGACATGAGCGGCTTTCCGCCGGAGGGGCGCATGGGGCGCGGAAGCTATGTGACGGGAGGCTTTGCCGCCCGGCCAAAACGATGTCAACCTGCGCTGCGGCTCGCGAACAAGGGCGAAACGGCATCCGGTCGATGTTGCCATCAGGTTGCGACGTATTCCACGGACGCGGGGCGAGCGGCGGCTTCATGCGAGCTTGTGGCGGCGGCCGGGTTTCCCGCTCGAACACGCGGTTCGCACGAGACAACTTGCTGCCCGGCGCCGGGATGAGCGATAAGCTGCGCCGGCGGGCTTTCGCCTGCTGACGGGGTTTCCATGACGTTCCGCAACATCCACGCTCACGGTCTGGTCCGCATCGCCTGCGCCGCGCCGCGGCTCAAGGTCGCCGATCCCGCTTTCAATCTGGCCGAGACCATCGCCATGCTGCGGCGCGCGGAGGAGGGCGGCGCCTCGCTCTGCCTGTTCCCGGAACTCGGCATCAGCGCCTATGCGATCGATGACCTGCTGCAGCAGAACGCCTTGCTCGATGCGGTGAACGATGCGCTGGCCCTGCTCGTCCAGGAAAGCCGCAGCCTGCGCTGCGTCGCGGTGGTCGGTGCGCCCTTGCGCGTCGAGGGGCGGCTGTTCAATTGCGCCGTTGCGATCCATCGCGGGCGCATTCTGGCCGCCGTCCCGAAGACCTATCTGCCGAACTACCGCGAGTTCTATGAGCGCCGTCAGTTCGCCTCGGGCGAGCGGGCCAGCGCCCTCTACATCGACCTCTGCGGGCAGGAGGTGCCGTTCGGCACCGACATCCTGCTGACGGCGAGCGATATCCCGGATTTCGTCGTCCATATGGAGATCTGCGAGGACGTCTGGACGCCGATCCCGCCGTCCTCCTATGCCGCGCTGGCCGGGGCGACGCTATTGCTCAACCTCTCCGCCTCCAACGTCACCATCGGCAAGTCGGACTGGCGCCATGCGCTCTGCAAGGCGCATTCCGGCCGCTGCATCGCGGCCTACGCCTATTCCGCCGCAGGCACGGGCGAATCGACCACCGATCTCGCCTGGGACGGGCAGGCGATGATCTACGAGAACGGCGCGCTTCTGGTCGAGGCGGAGCGCTTCGCCGCCGAGCCGCAGCTCATCCTCGCCGATATCGATCTCGAACGGCTGGCGATGGACCGCATCCGCCAGAACACCTTCGGCGACAGCGCCGATCTCAACCGCGACCGGCTCGGTTTCCGTCGCATCGCCTTCGCGGTCGAGCCGGACCGCGAGAGCGATCTCGGCCTTGCCCGCGAGGTCGAGCGCTTCCCGTTCGTGCCGAACGACGACGCGAGGCTGAACGAGCTCTGCTTCGAGGCCTACAACATCCAGTCGCATGGCCTGCGCAAGCGGCTGGAGAGCACGCGGCTCGACAAGGTCGTGATCGGCGTCTCCGGCGGCCTCGATTCGACGCAGGCGCTGATCGTTGCGGCCCATACCTTCGATGCGCTGGGCCTGCCGCGCGAGAACATCCTCGCCTATACGCTGCCGGCCTTCGCGACGAGCAAGGACACCAAGGACAATGCCTGGCGGCTGATGCGCGCGCTCGGCGTCAGCGCCGAGGAGATCGACATGACGCCGGCCTGCCGGCAGATGCTCGTCGATATCGGCCATCCCTTTGCCAGGGGCGAGCCCGTCTACGACATCACCTTCGAGAACGTGCAGGCCGGCGCGCGCACCTCCGTGCTCTTCCGCCTCGCGAACCGGCACAATGCCCTGGTGATGGGCACCGGCGACCTCTCGGAGCTGGCGCTCGGCTGGTGCACCTATGGCGTCGGCGATCACATGTCGCATTACAACGTCAACGGCTCGGTGCCGAAGACATTGATCCAGCACCTGATCCGCTGGGTTGCCCAGTCCGGTCGCTTCGGCGCGGAAGCTTCGGACGTGATGCTCGACATCCTCGCGACCGAGATCTCGCCCGAGCTGGTGCCGGGCGACGGCGACAAGCCCGCGCAGAAGACCGAGGATTTCGTCGGCCCCTATGCGCTGCAGGATTTCAATCTGTTCTACACCACGCGCTACGGCTTCCGCCCGAGCAAGATCGCCTTCCTCTCCGAGCATGCCTGGCGCGATGCCGGGGCAGGGGACTGGCCGCCGAACATGGAGGCGGGCAAACGCGTCGCCTATGATCTGCCGGTGATCAAGCGCTGGCTCGGCGTCTTCATCCGCCGTTTCTTCGAAACCAGCCAGTTCAAGCGTTCGGCCGTGCCGAACGGCCCGAAGGTCTCCTCGGGCGGCTCGCTCTCGCCGCGCGGCGACTGGCGCGCGCCGAGCGATGCCTCGGCGGCGCCGTGGCTGAAGGACTGGGAGCGGATTCCGGACTGAGGGAAGAAGCCTGGGTCGTCGGGTCAGCTGTCGGCCATAGTGGACCTCAAACCCGGCCCCTTCCTTCGTCGAGTTGACTTGCCGGGAGGTCGCCCCACAATCGCATCGAGCAAAGATGCTGGGGGGCTTCCATGCTTAAGACCGCGATCGCCGCGCTATTTGTCATGACCGCAACGTCTGCTGTCGCGCAGCCCTATCCGCGACCGGTCGAGCGCGGGGCGCATTGCAGATGCGCCCAGATGCTGTTCGGGATTCGGTCCGTCAACGGATATTGCCATTGGAGCGACCGTCTCTCCGACGAAATCAACGCCTGCGCAGCGCGGCAAAGGCGCGTCGAGCGGGTGGAGCGGCAAGAGCGGGTGGCGCGAAACCCGGCCCAGGCGAATGGGGCCGGCAGCGTTTCCTATCGCGTCGGCCTGGGCCTAGCGGCGCAACGCGGCATCTACGGCGCCAGCGGTGGCTGCTTCGCCCGGGTCTTCGAAGCGTCCGCTTCTCAGCAGCGTTCTCCCGATCATCGCATTCGATACGGCATCAGCGGCCGGGACATGCCGGCCTTTTCCCGTGAGCTGCAGCGGCGCTGCGGAATTCTGTTTTCGCAGCAGCACGAAAGCTCGAAGGCTGCAGTCTGAACGGCACTGAACACCCCATATCGACCACTCCAGCAGCCCAACAAAAAACCCGCGGCGCGAGCCGCGGGTTGATTGTTTCGAGGGTAAGCAGGCTCAGGCTGCGATCGCGGCCGGGTCCTTCTTCTCCCATTCCTCGCCCCAGATCATCACGGCATGGCCCGGCGAGACCTCGCGATACTGGCGCACCGGCGGCACGTAATCGGCCGGGCGGACGGGGCTCTTGATCTCGTCGTTCGAGACCGGGCGCTTCTGCAGGCGCCGGGCCGGATCGGCGATCGGCACCGCCGCGAGCAGGCGCTTGGTGTAGGGGTGCTGCGGGTTCTGGAAGATCGCCTCGCGCGGGCCGATCTCGACGATCTCGCCGAGATACATCACCGCGACGCGATGGCTGACGCGCTCCACCACCGCCATGTCGTGCGAGATGAAGAGATAGCCCAGCCCCATGCGGGCCTGCAGGTCGAGCATCAGGTTGACCACCTGCGCCTTCACCGAGACGTCGAGCGCGGAGACCGCCTCGTCCGCCACGATCAGGCGCGGCTCGACCGCAAGCGCACGCGCGATGCAGATGCGCTGGCGCTGGCCGCCCGAGAACTCGTGCGGGAAGCGGTTGGCCATCTCAGGCTGCAGGCCGACGCGCTTCAAGAGATCGGCGACCTTGTCGCGCGCTTCGTTGCGCGTGGCGAGGTTGTTGATCAGCAGCGGCTCGGCGACGGCCGTGCCCACGTTCATGCGCGGGTTCAGCGAGGCGAACGGATCCTGGAAGATCATCTGCATCCGCTTGCGCTGCTCGCGGAGCTCCGTCTGGCTGAGCTTCAGCACGTCGACGCCGTCGAGCAGCACCGAGCCCGAGAGCGGCTCGATCAGGCGCATCACCGAGCGGCCGGTCGTTGACTTGCCGCAGCCGGACTCGCCGACCAACGCCAGGGTCTCGCCGGCCTTCAGGCTGAACGAGACGTTCTCGACCGCGTGCACCCGGCCCTTGACCGAGGAGAGCAGGCCGCCGCGTATCTCGAAGCGGGTCGTCAGGCCGGCAACCTCGAGCACAGGACGCTCGGCCGCCTTGACGGTGTCCGGCACCTCGGTCGGCACGTCGGACTCGCCGGTATTGCGGTCGACGACCGGGAAGCGCATCGGGCGCCCCTTGCCGATCATCGAGCCGAGCCGCGGCACGGCCGAGATCAGCGCCTTGGTATAGGGCTTCTTCGGGCTGGCGAAGATGTCCTCGGTCGCGCCGGTCTCGACCTCGTCGCCATTGTACATCACGACCGTGCGGTCGGCGATTTCGGCGACGACGCCCATGTCGTGGGTGATGAAGAGGACGGACATGCCTTCCTCCTCCTGCAGCGTCTTGATCAGCTCCAGCGTCTGCGCCTGGATGGTCACGTCGAGCGCGGTGGTCGGCTCGTCGGCGATCAGGAGCTTCGGCTTGCAGGCCAGCGCCATCGCGATCATCACGCGCTGGCGCATGCCGCCCGAGAAGCGGTGCGGGTATTCGTGGAAGCGCGACTTCGCCGCTGGGATGCGGACCTTCTCCAGCAGGCGGACCGTCTCGGCCTCAGCCTCCGAGCGCGACAGGCCGCGATGCAGGATCAGGGCTTCCGCGATCTGGAAGCCGATGGTCAGCACCGGGTTGAGCGAGGTCATCGGCTCCTGGAAGATCATCGCGATCTCGTTGCCGCGGATATGGCGCATATCCGCATCCGGCAAGGTCAGGAGTTCCTTGCCGTTGAGCTTGATCGAGCCCTCGATCTTGCTCGAGCCGGGCGGGGTCAGGCGCATGATCGACAGCGCGGTCACGCTCTTGCCGGAGCCGGATTCGCCGACGACCGCGAGGGTCTCCTTCGGCTTGATATCGAACGAGATGTTGCGGACGACCGACTTCCACTGGCCTTCGACCCGGAAGGAGGTCGTGAGGTTCGAGACGGTCAGGATCGGTGAGGTCATGGCTAGTCCTTCCCTGGATTAGGGTCTGTACTCATGATGGGCGATGTTCTGATCGGGCCAAAACGGCCGAGAGCAAGGAGGAGCCTGCAGCCCGATGCCATGGGCATCGGGCAAAGGACCGACGCGGCTATCGGCCGTTTTCGCCCGCCCCCGCAGGGGCGCGGGCCTTTTGGGCGGCCGGTGCGTCGCGCGGCCTTGCAAACCGGACGGTTTGCTGCGGCCACGCTCCTGCCCGCCGACCAAAATGCCTCGCGTCAAAACAACGTCCATCATGAGGACAGACCCTAGATGACGCGACGCGGGTCGAGCGCATCGCGCAAGCCGTCGCCGATGAAGTTGATCGAAAGCACAGTCAGGAAGATCGCGGCGCCCGGGAACAGGGCCCAGTGCGGCGCGGTGTCGAGTTGGTCCTTGGCGTCGAACAGCAGGCGACCCCAGGTCGGGATGTCCGGCGGGAAGCCGAGGCCGAGGAAGGAGAGCGTCGATTCGGCGATGATCGCCGAGGACACCTCGATCGTCGAGGCGACGATGACGGGGCCCAGCGCGTTCGGCAGGATGTGCCGGAACATCTGGCGCATCTTGGTCGCGCCCTGGGCACGGGCGGCCTCGACGAACTCCTTCTCGCGCAGCGACAGGAACTGCGCGCGCACCAGGCGCGCCACCGGCATCCAGCGCAGGCCGCCGATGACGATGACGATCAGCACGAAGACGCCGCCCTCGACGCCGAAGACCGCCTTCAGCTGCTCGCGGAACAGGTAGATGATGAGCAGCAGCAGCGGCAGCTGCGGCAGCGACAGGAACAGGTCCGTCACCCACATCAGGATCGGGTCGGCATATTTGCGCGACATGCCCGCCAGCGCGCCGATGAGGACGCCGACGATCGTCGCCACCACCATCGCCGCGAGACCGACGGCGAGCGAGATGCGCCCGCCATACATCATGCGCGCCAGGATATCCTGGCCGAGGTCGTCGGTTCCCAGCGGATGCGACCAGGACGGGCCCTGGAGCTGCGCCGAGAAGTCGATGTCGTTGATCGCCACCGGCCACAGCCAGGGGCCGACGATGACGCCCAGCACCAGCAGGCCGAGCACGAAGGTGCTCGCCATGGCCAGGCGGTGACGGCGGAAGCGGCGCCAGGTCTCACGCCCGGGCGAGACCGAAACCTGGCTCACGGCAGCGCCCGCAGCCGGATCAGCTGAAGGAGATGCGAGGGTCGAGCCAGCCATAAAGAACATCCGCGATGAGGTTGAAGAGAACGACCAGGCACGAGAAGACGAACGTCACGGCCATGATCACCGGCGTGTCGTTGGCCAGGATCGCGTCGATCAGGAGCGATCCGATGCCGGGGACGCGAAAGATCTGCTCGGTGACGAGAGCGCCGCCGAACACGGCCGGCATCTGCAGCGCGACCAGCGTCACGACCGGGATCAGCGCGTTGCGCGTGATGTGGCGCAGCGTGACCCGCTTCTCGCTCAGGCCCTTGGCACGTGCCGTGGTGACGTAGTCGAGTCGGATGACGTCGAGCACGGCCGAGCGGACATAGCGCGTATAGGAGGCCGCCTGGAACAGGCCGAGCACGGTGATCGGCATGATCGCCTGCCGGAACATCTCCCAGTACCAGCGCCAGCCGGTGGCGGCGATGTCGGAGCGGTAGACGAAGGGGAACCAGTCCAGCGTGACCGAGAAGACCAGGATGAAGAGCAGGCCGGTGAAGAAGGTCGGCAGGGAGAAGCCGACGAAGGCGAGCGTGTTGGCGATCTGGTCGAAGACCGAATAGGGCCGGGTCGCCGCGTAGATGCCGACCGGCAGTGCGACGCACAGCGCCAGGATCTGCGACGAGCCGACGACGAACAGCGTCGTGGGCAGGCGCTGCAGGATCAGGTCGTCGACATTGATGCGGCTGGCGAAGGAGAAGCCCCAGTCGCCCCGCGCCATGTTCGACAGCCAGCGCAGGTAGCGCACCATGACCGGATCGTTCAGGCCGAAGCTGGCGCGCAGTGCCTCGCGCACTTCAGGCGGCACGTTCGGATTGGTCGCCATTTCCGAGAACGGATCACCCGGCGCCAGGGCCAGGATCGTGAACAGGATCACGCTGATGCCGAGTAGACTTGGAATGGCGATCAATAACCGCCTGATGAGATATGTCGCCATGAAATAGTCTCTGTACGCACGGCCGGGCCGCGAACTGGAGTTGATGACGGCCGGCCCGCCCCTGTGGCTGAGGAAGCCGCGGGGGCGGGCCGGCACGTTTGTCTTCCGTCACCGTGGCGCGAGCCGCGGTGACGGACGATCGGGCTTAGCTACGATACCAGGCCGCGATGTTCCAGCTGTCGACGTCCCAGCCCGAGTGATCGTGCGAGAGGTTGTTCAGCGACGCCGCGACACGGGTGCGCGACAGGATCGGCAGGATGACGTTGGCCTCGCAGAAGACCTCGTTGACCTTGATCAGCAGCGCAGCGCGCTTGACCGGGTCGAGCTCCTTCTGAGCGGCCTTGTAGGCCTCGTCGGCAGCCGGGTCCGAGTAGCGCGAGACGTTGCGGCCCAGCCACTTGTTCTCCTTGTTGGCGATCTCCCAGGAGACGAACTGGTTGAGGAAGCGCTCCGGATCGGGCTGCGGCTGCGTGGTCGTGTACATCTCCATGTCGACATAGAGCTTGGTGTACGTGTCGGGATTGGCGACGTCCGACGAGAAGAACACCGAGGCCGTCACCGACTTCAGCTCAAGATCGATGCCGGCGCGCTGGGCGGCCTGCTTGATGATGGCCTGGGTCTTCTGGCGCGGAGCGTTGATCGAGGTCTGGTAGACGTATTTGAGCTTCTTGCCGTCCTTCTCGCGGATGCCGTCGGAGCCCTTCTTCCAGCCGGCGTCGTCAAGGATCTTGTTGGCCTTGTCGATGTTGAACTCGTACTTGAGCTTGGCCGACTTGAACTGCTTGGGCTCGTTCACGAAGCTCGCGGTCGCGGTGCCGCCACGGCCATAGATGAACTTCTGGATCGAGTCGCGGTCGATCAGCAGGTTGATTGCCTCGCGGACCTTGGGGTCCGACAGGGACGGGTGCTTGGTCTTGGTGCTGGAGCGCTCGCCGTCGACCTCGGTCCACGGATCGGTCGTGTTCAGGATGATGAACTCGATATCGCCCGAAGCCACGGCGCTGATCTTGCCGCGACCGCCGGTCTCCATGCGCTTCAGGACTTCGTCCTCGACCTGCAGGTTCCAGGCATAGTCGTATTCGCCGGTCTGCAGGACGGCGCGCGCCGCCGAGACCGCGTCACCACCGCCCTTGACCTCGATCGTGTCGAAATGCGGCTGGTTCTTGATGTGGTAGTCGGCGAAGCGCTCGCCGGTGAGGACGTCACCCGGCTTGAAGTCGACGAACTTGTAGGGGCCGGTGCCGACGGGCTTCAGGTTGTCCGGGGCTTCGCGGGACTTGGCGCCGACATAGTCGCCGAACCGGTGCTTCGGCAGGATCTGGCCGACGGTGCCGACGAAGGGGTCGGCCCAGAACGGCGTCGGCTGCTGGAAGATCACCTTGACGGTGTGGGCGTCGACCTTCTCGACCTTGATGTCCTTGTAGGAGCCGGTGGTGTAGGCGGCGGTCGCCGGGTCCTTGGCGTATTCCCAGGTGAAGACGACGTCGTCGGCGGTCAGCGGCTTGCCGTCATGCCACTTCACGTTCTGCTTCAGCTTCCAGGTGACGCTCAGGCCGTCGGCGGAGAGACCGCCATTGGCCTTGCTGGGAACCTCGGCCGCGAGGCAGGGGATGAGGTTGCCTTCCTTGTCCCAGCCGGCGAGCGGCTCGTAGAAGATACGCGACGCGATCTGGTCCTTGGTGCCCGAAGCGAAATGCGGGTTCAGCAGGGTCGGAGCCTGCCAGAGCAGGATCTTGAGCGGCCCGCCGCCGCCGGCCTTGGTCGGCTTGTATTGCAGCGTGGCATTCGCCATCGCGACATCGTTCCAGATCAGGATCTGGGTTGCCAGCGGCGCGGCAATGCCGACGGCCGCCATTCTCTGCATGAAGGAGCGACGCGACAGCGTGCCTTCCTTCACATCCGCGACAAGGCCGCGGATTTCCTGCTCAATCATCAAAGCCTCCACCTTAAAGCAAAATTGATCCCCGGCGCCTTCGCGCCGTGTTCTCGTTGATGGGCCCAGCAAGGCATGTGCCAACGAAAGCGTCAACTGTGCAGCGCAGGGCCGATGCGCGTTTGCTGCGATGCAGGGTTTCCCAAAACGGGCATTGTTGCATGAATATGCCCATTTTTAAGTCGCGATCACAATTTTATGCCGAGATCGCCCTGAAGACGACAGCTTTCTTTTCGTTGAGAACGATATCGCCGCGGCAGCCGCGCGCGGGGCCGTCATCTTTCCGACCTATCCCCGTGAGCGACCTGGCGTCGTCCTTGTGGGAATGCCCTGGCGGCGCCGGTGGAGCGCCTGTCGGCTCGTCTTGACTCACCCGTGCCAGAAATGGAATGTTTATTCCAACTAGCGGGAGATCTAAAAAATTCCTGCCATTCGCTTCGGGAGGCGGGTCTTTGTCGCAAGCCGGTTCGTTCAGCCGTGATCTCCACGGCAAGGTTGCCATCGTCACCGGCGGCAGCCAGGGTCTGGGCGAGGCGATCGCCCGCGAATTCGCTGATCGCGGCGCCCGTGGCCTTCTCCTGACCGGGCGCAATGCGCAGCGTGGCGAGGCTGTGGCCGAGAGCCTGCGGAAGGCCGGCTGCGATGCGCGCTTCCATCAGGTCGATCTCGCCGATCTCGAGGCCGTCAGGCAGGTGGTGCCGGCAGCCGAGCAGGCTTTCGGGCATCTCGACATTCTCGTGAACGCGGCCGGCGACACCGATCGCGGCACCATCTTCGATACTTCGCCCGCGCTTTACGAGCGCATCATGGCGGTCAATCTGCGCGCGCCCTTCTTCCTGATTCAGGATGCCGCCGACCTGATGCGCCGGCAGGATATTCCGGGCGCCGTCGTCAACATCCAGTCCATGTCGGCCCATGGCGGCCAGCCCTTCCTCTCCGCCTACAGCGTCTCGAAGGCCGCGCTCGCCGCGCTGACGAGGAATGCGGCCTATGGCCTGCTGAAGCACCGCATCCGCGTCAACGGGCTCAATATCGGCTGGATGGCGACGCCGGGCGAGGATGCGATCATGAAGCTGCGCCATGACGCCAAGGACGGCTGGCTGGATGAGGCCAACGCCTCGCAGCCCTTCGGTCGCCTGATCGATCCGCGCGAGGTCGCCAAGGCCGTCGCCTATCTCGCCTCGGCCGAATCGGGGCTGATGACCGGCTCCAATATCGATTTCGACCAGACCATCCTGGGCGCGCACGACTAGCGCCGGATTTCCACCGCGGCGCCAGCGCCGCAAGACTGCCTGACGAGACGCGACCACGGGAATGACGAAGGCCATGAAGATCGGATTGCTGGGCGCCGGCCGCATCGGGCGCATCCACGGGCTGAACGTCGCCGCGCGCGGCGATGCCGAGCTGGTCGCCGTCACCGACGCGATGCCGGAGGCTGCCGCCTCGCTCGCCGCCGCTGCAGGCGCCAAGGCTACGACCACCGAGGCGATCCTCGCCGATGCTGCCATCGATGCCGTGCTGATCTGCACGCCGACCGACACCCATGCCGATCTGATCGAGCAGGCGGTTTCCGCCGGCAAGGCCGTGTTCTGCGAGAAGCCGGTCGATCTCGACGCCGCCCGCATTCGCCGCTGCCTCGCGACGGTCGAGAAGTCCGGCAAGCCATTGATGATCGGCTTCAACCGCCGCTTCGATCCGAATTTCGCCGCGCTGGAGAAGCGCCTGCGTGCAGGCGAGGCGGGCGCGATCGAGATCGTCACGGTGATCTCCCGCGACCCCTCGCCGCCGCCGGTCGATTACGTCAAGCGCTCGGGCGGGCTCTTCCGCGACATGATGATCCATGATTTCGACATGGCGCGCTTCCTCCTGGCCGAGGAGCCGGTCGAGGTCTTCGCGCTCGGTTCGGCCCTCGTCGACAAGGCGATCGGCGAAGCCGGCGATGTCGATACTGCCGCCGTGATCATGAAGACGGCTTCGGGCCGGATCGCCCAGATCTCGAATTCGCGCCGCGCCACCTATGGCTATGACCAGCGCATCGAGGTCCATGGCTCCAAGGGCATGCTGCGCGCCGGCAATATCCATGAGACCACGGTGGAGATCGCGACGGGGCAGGGCTTCCGGGCCGACCCCGTGCAGAACTTCTTCCTGGAGCGCTATGCCGCGGCCTATCGCGCCGAGCTCGACGCCTTCATCGCCGCCTGCAACGGCAAGGCTGCGGCTTCGCCGACCGGGCTCGACGGCTTGAAGGCACAGATCCTCGCCGATGCCGCGACCGAATCCGCGCAGACGGGCAAGCCCGTGCGCGTCGATCTGGAGACGAAGTGATGACGCCGGCCGAGCGCGACCTGCGCTATTGTGCGGCGCTTGGCCTGGCCAGCGAGGCGAGCCATCTGGCGCTGGGCTATTTCAACAAGCGCGAGTCCCTCGGCATCACCATGAAGGGCGCGCAGGACTGGCTGACCGTCGCCGACGGCAAGGTCGAGGATTTCCTGCGCCGCCGGCTTTCCGAACTCTTCCCGCATGACACCGTCATCGGCGAGGAGGGCGGTGGTCAGGCGTCGGACGCGGTCTGGATTCTCGATCCGATCGACGGCACCGCGAATTTCGCCCATGGTGATCGCAACTGGTGCATTTCCATCGGCTTCCTCGCGAACCGCAAGCCCGAGATCGGCGTCGTGGCGGCGCCGGCCTTGGGCGAGGTCTATGCCGCGCGGCGCGGCGCCGGCGCGACCCTGAACGGCGATCCGATCAAGGTGTCCGATACGACCGATATCGGCCGCGCTTCGGTCGAACTCGGCTGGTCGACCCGCATTCCCGCGCAGAACTATGTGAAGGTGATCGAGCGCAACTATGCCGCTGGCGCCGCCATGAAGCGCGGCGGCTCGGGCACGCTCGGCCTCTGTCATGTCGCCAATGGCTCGAGCGACGCCTATGCCGAATTGCATATCAATGCCTGGGACGTCGCTGCCGGCATCGTCATCGCCAGCGAGGCGGGCGCGCAGATCAACGACTTCTTCGCCGGCGAAGGGATCGCGAAGGGCAACCCGATCCTGTGCTGCACGCCGGCACTCGCCGCACCTTTGCGGGAGATCACCGGAATCGTTTAGCCAGCACCATATTTCATTGATCTTTCGACAAAATTCATCTCAGCTTCGTCTCAAGCGACAAGAAACGAAAGATCCGAACAGGGAGGTTCACATGCAGACGAAATCATGGCTCAAGGCGGGGCTCTTCGCCGTGCTCGCCACTGCGGCTCTCGCCGCCACTCCGGCCCGGGCGCAAGGCTCGCTCGTCATGTATTGCGGCGTCCAGGAAGAATGGTGCCGCGCCATGTCGACGGCCTTCGAGAAGGAGACCGGCATCAAGGTCGCGATGACCCGCAAGTCGGCGGGCGAGATCTATGCCCAGCTCAAGGCCGAATCCTCCAATCCGCGCGGCGACGTCTGGTGGGGCGGCACCGGCGATCCGCATCTGCAGGCGGCGGAGGAGGGGCTCACCCTCGAATATGAATCGCCGAAGAACAAGGAATTGCACGGCTGGGCGCTCGACCAGTGGAAGGCGGCCAAGCAGCGTTCGGTCGGCATCTATGCCGGCGCGCTCGGCTTCGGCTTCAATACCGAGCAGATCAAGTCCAAGGGCATCCCCGAGCCGAAATGCTGGGCCGACCTGCTCAATGCCAAGCTGAAGGACGACGTCCAGGTCGCCGATCCCAACTCCTCGGGCACGGCCTATAACCTGCTGGCGACGGTCATCCAGCTGATGGGCGAGGACAAGGGCTTCGAGTATCTGAAGCAGCTCCACAAGAACGTCAGCCAGTACACCAAGTCGGGCGCCGCCCCGGCCAAGGCCGCGAGCCTCGGCGAGACCGCCGTCGGCATCGTGTTCATCCATGACGCGGTTGTCTTCGCCGTGCAGGGCGACCCGATCAAGCCGGTCGCGCCCTGCGAGGGCACGGGCTACGAGATCGGCTCGATGTCGATCGTCAAGGGCGCGCGCAATCTGGAGAACGCCAAGAAGTTCTACGACTGGGCGCTGACTCCGGCCGCGCAGGCGCTCGCCGCCCCCGCGAAGTCCTATCAGGTCCCGTCGAACAAGGCCTCGCCGGTGCCGGCGCAGTCGCCGAAGATGGATCAGATGAAGCTGATCAACTACGACTTCGTGAAATACGGCTCCTCGGCCGAGCGCACCCGCCTGCTCGCCAAGTGGGACAAGGAAGTCAAGGCGCTGCCGAAGTAAAAATCGGCAATTACTCCTGAACCACCGCCGTCATCCCGGACGCAGCGTAGCGGAGATCCGGGATCCATCGTAGAGCGCGACGCCCTTCGATGGATCCCGGGTCAAGCCCGGGATGACGGCGCGGTTCCATCGCGAAACGAATTCCGTGGCCTTCAGAACCGGGACAACGGTCGGCCGCATCAGGGCAAGGGAACAGGGCAACCATGGCGCCAGCGACGAGACTCGTGCTGCTGATCGGCTGGCTCGGCTATGCGCTGATGCCCTGGTATCTCGTCGAGGGCATGAGCCTGACGAACTGGGCCTGGCTCGCCGAATACCCGTTCGGCAAGGCGGGCAGCGCGCTGGCGCTTTCGCTGTCCGGCCAGACGCCCTGGCTCCTGCCGGTCGGCGTCGCGCTCGCAGCCGCGACGGCGTTCTGGGGCAGTGCCGACCGGCAGCGCACGGCCAGCGTGCTGGTCTGGGCCGGCCTGCTCGGCATGGTCCTGTTCTTCGCTCAGGCTTTCTCCATCGTGCTGAAGGACCAGGGCATTTCCTGGCTTGCCGCCTTGCTCGGCGGCGCCGGCGCTGCCCAGCGCGGCATCGGCGGCGGCGCCTTCCTGACGCTTTTGTCGCTGCTCTTCCTGCTCTGCCACGGCCTTGCCTATCGCGGCGTCTGCCGCGGCGACCTCTTCACGACCTCGACGATCGGCCTCGTCGTCCTGCTGATCGGCATCTTCATCTTCTTCCCGGTCGCGATCATCCTGAAGAGCGCTCTGGTCGACCAGAATGGCGCCTTCGCGCCGGCGGCCTTCGTCGAGCGCTTCCTCGATTCCTCGATCTGGGGGCTCGGCTGCGTCACCAGCAACACCAACTGTGGCGTCGCCTGGAACACGCTGGTCCTCGCCGTGCTCTGCGGCGTCATCACCACACTGCTCGGCCTTGCCTGCGCGCTGCTGATCCTGCGCACCGGCATGCCCGGCAAACGCGTCATGCGGGCGCTGACGGTTCTGCCGATCATCACCCCGCCCTTCGTCATCGGCCTTGCGCTGATCCTGCTCTTCGGCCGCGCCGGTGCGGTCTCGACCCTGCTCTACGAGTGGTTCGACATCCCGCGCTCGCGCTGGCTCTACGGCCTGCCGGGCGTGCTGCTGGCGCAGGTTCTCGCTTTCGCGCCGATCGCCTTCCTCGTCCTGATCGGCGTCGTGCAGGGCATTTCGCCCAGCCTGGAAGAAGCCTCGCAGACGCTCGGCGCCAAGCGCTGGCAGACCTTCCGCACCGTGACCTGGCCGCTGCTCAAGCCCGGCATCGCCAATGCCTTCCTGCTCGGCTTCGTCGAGAGCATGGCCGATTTCGGCAATCCGCTGGTGCTCGGCGGCAATTTCGAGGTGCTCTCGACCAAGATCTTCTTCGCGGTGGTCGGCGCTTCCTACAATCAGGGGCAGGCTGCGGTGCTCGCCATCGTGCTGCTCGCCTTCACGCTCGGCGCCTTCTGGGTGCAGCAGCGCTGGCTCGGCGACAAATCCTACACGACGGTCACCGGCAAGGGCGACGCCGGCCTGCCGACGCCATTGCCGCGCCGCATCACCTGGCTCTCGGCCGCAGTGATCGTGCCCTGGGTCGCGCTGACGCTGGTGATCTACGTCGTCATCCTCGTCGGCGGCTTCGTCCGCAACATGGGCCGCGACTTCACGCCGACGCTGCAGCATTACCTCACCGGCTTCGCCATCGACTTCAGCAACGGCATCTATTTCCAGGGCTCGGCCTGGCCGTCCTTCTTCACCACGGTGAAGGTCGCCGCGATCTCGGCGCCGCTGACGGCGATGATCGGCCTGCTCACCGCCTATCTGCTGACGCGCCAGCGCTTCAGCGGCCGGGCCGGGCTGGAATTCGCGACGATGCTGTCCTTCGCCATTCCCGGCACGGTGCTCGGCGTCGCCTATATCCTTGCCTTCAACGTGCCGCCGGTCGAGATTACCGGCACGGGCCTGATCCTCGTCATCGCCTTCGTCTTCCGCAACATGCCGGTCGGCGTGCGTTCCGGCATCGCCGGCCTGTCGCAGATCGACAAGAGCCTGGACGAGGCCTCGACCACGCTGCGCGCCCGCAGCTTCACCACGCTCTGGCGCGTGGTGCTGCCGCTGCTGAAGCCCGCCCTGGTCTCGGCGCTGGTCTATTCCTTCGTGCGCTCGATGACGGCGGTCAGCGCGGTGATCTTCCTGGTCTCGGCCGAGTACAACCTCTCCACCGCCTATATCGTCGGGCGCGTCGAGGCGGGCGAATTCGGCCTCGCCATCGCCTATTCCTCGGTCCTGATCGTCTTCATGGCGCTCGGCATCGCGCTCATCCAGTTCACCGTCGGCGAGCGCAAGCTCGGCCGGCGGGCCCGCACCGCCACCGTTGCCGCACCGGCCCCCGCTCCCGCGATCGGATAAGGACAGAGACTTAAGATGGCCAAGGCCGGACCCGCTTCCGTCGAATTCCGCAACGTCTCCATGCGCTATGGCGCGGTGACGGCGGTCGACAACATCAATTTCACCATCGAGGCCGGCAAGCTCGTGACCCTGCTCGGCCCCTCCGGCTGCGGCAAGACCACGACCTTGCGCATGATCGCAGGCCTCGAGATCGCCAGCGACGGGCAGATCCTGATCGGCGGCAACGACGTCACCAAGCTCTCGGCCGCCGACCGCGACGTCTCGATGGTGTTCCAGTCCTACGCGCTCTTCCCGCATATGAGCGTGCTCGACAATGCCGCCTATGGCCCGACCGTGAAGGGGCTCGGCAAGGACGAGGCCAAGCAGATGGCGCTGGAGAAGCTGGCGCTGGTCGGCCTGAAGGGCTTCGAGAACCGCTATCCGTCAGAGCTTTCGGGCGGTCAGCAGCAGCGCGTGGCGGTTGCCCGCGCGCTCGTGCTGGAGCCGCAGGTGCTGCTCTTCGACGAGCCGCTCTCCAATCTCGACGCCAAGCTGCGCCGCCGCGTCCGCGAGGAAATCCGCGAGCTGCAGCAGGATCTCAACCTGACCGTGGCCTATGTCACCCATGATCAGGAGGAGGCGCTGGCCGTCTCCGACCGCATTATCGTGATGTCGAACGCCCGGATCGCGCAGGAAGGCGCGCCGCGCGACCTTTACGAGCAGCCCTCCAATGCCTTCGTCGCCGACTTCATCGGCGACGCCAATCTGGTCGATGTCACCGTGAAGGCGGTGGCGGATGGCCGCGCCGATGTCGCGATCGGCTCGGCCACGGTCAGCCTGCCGGCGCGTGGGCTCGGTGTCGGTCCGGCCAAGGTGGCGATCCGGCCGGAGGCGCTGCTGCTCGGCGAGGCGGGGCAGGGCGGCTCGCTGCCCGGCACGATCCGCAAATGCGCCTATCTCGGCAACCATCTCGACATCATGGTCGAGACCGAGGTCGGCGAACTCTTCGTGGTCCAGTATGGCGGGCGCGAGATGCTGGAGCCGGGCAGCCCGGTCTCCGTTGCCTTCGCGAACAAGGGCGTGACGCTGATTCCGCCGGCCTGAGCGACGCTGGAAGCCGAGTTTCGGTGCTTGCAGACGGAGAATGCAGCAGCGGCTGCCGCATTCTCAGCACTTTCACTGTGTATTTCTGTTGAGTTGGCTAATCAAAAATTGATAGATTCAGCTGACAATCGTCACCTGAATCGGGGAAAGACCGCACGAAAATGGCCACGGGCGAGAGCGCAACCACCATCCTGATCCATCTTGTTGGTGGCGTCGCGTTGCTGATCTGGGCGGTCAGGCTGGTGCGAACCGGCGCGATGCGCGCCTTCGGCTCCCAGCTTCGGCAGGCGCTGCAGAGTTTCACCCGCAATCGCTTCGCCGCCTTCGGCAGTGGCGTCGTCGTGACCATGGTGCTGCAGAGCTCGACGGCGACGACGCTGCTGGTCTCTTCCTTCGCTGGTCAGGCGCTCATCGTGCCGGCCATGGCGCTCGCCGTCCTGCTCGGCGCCAATCTCGGCACGTCGCTCGCGGCCTTCGTCATCTCGATGGATCTGGGCTGGCTCTGGGGGCTCTGCGTCGCGGTCGGCGTCGCCATGTATCTCTCCAGCGAGGCGATGGAGCGCCCGCGCAATATCGGCCGCGTGCTGGTCGGCATCGGCCTGATCCTGCTCTCGCTGATCGAGCTCAACACCGCCGCGGCGCCGCTGGCGCAGTCGCCGACTTTCCGCACCGTCCTTGCCGCTATGGGCTCGGAGCCGCTTCTCGGCATCCTCGCCGCCATCGCCGCGACCTGGATCGTGCATTCCTCGATCGCGATCATCCTGCTCGTCGCGACTTTCGCGGCCTCGGGTCTGTTCCCGCCCGCGACGGCGCTGACGCTGGTCATCGGCGCCAATCTCGGCAATGCGCTGATCCCGGTGCTCGACCAGCTCGGCGCGCCCGCCGCCCAGCGCCGCGCCGCGGTCGGCAATCTCGTCACGCGCCTGATCCTGGCTCTCGCCGTGCTGCCCTTCGTCGGCCCGCTCTCGGCCTGGCTCATCAGCCTGCCCTCGGCCGATGCCCGGCTCGCCATCGAATTCCACGTCATGCTGAACATCGTCGGCGCGCTGGTCTTCCTGCCCTTCGTCGGGCCGATCTCGGCGCTGGTCGAGCGTTTCATGCCGGGCAAGGACGAGAAGGCGGAGGCCGTGCAGCCGCGCTATCTCGACCCCAACGCGCTCGACAGCCCGACCGAGGCGCTGGCCGGCGCGATGCGCGAGGCCTTGCGCCTGGGCGACCGCGTCGAGGGCATGCTGCGCGATACGATGACGCTGCTGGAGAAGGACGAGCTCAAGCTCTCCCGCGCCATCGCCCAGGCCGATGACGGCGTCGACACGATCCACGAGTCGATCAAGCTCTATCTGGTCAAGGTCTCCCGCAACGAGCTTTCCGAGGAGGAGAGCCGGCGCCTGTTCGAGATCATCACGCTGATCACCAATCTCGAGCATATCGGCGACATCATCGACAAGAACCTGCGCGAGCTCGCCGAGAAGAAGATCCGCAAGCGCTATTCCTTCTCGCCGGAGGGGCTGGCCGAGATCCGCGACTTCCATCACCGCGTCGCCTCGGCGCTGGCGCTGGCGCTCAACGTCTTCGCGACGCGCGATCTGGTGCTCGCCCGCCAGCTCTTCGCCGACAAGGCGGCGATGCGCGATGCCGAGCGCCGCGCCACCGACAGCCATTTCCAGCGCCTGCGCTCGGGCCGGCCGGAATCGATCGAGACCAGCGCGATCCATCTCGACATCATCCGCGATCTCAAGCGCATCCACGGCCATATCGTCTCGATCGCCTACCCGATCCTGGAGAGCGCCAACGAGTTGCGCGAGAGCCGCCTGCGCGAGACCAAGGCCGCGGCCGAGCAGCGCGAGATGCCCTCCGTGCTCATCCCCGCCGCGCATTCGGGCGGGTGAGAAACTCCGAACGCACTTTTCCGTCATGGTCGGGCTTGTCCCGACCATCCACGTCTTCCTTAGAGCCATGCGGTGTTCAAGACGTGGATGCTCGCCACAAGGGCGAGCATGACGGCTATGGAGTGGCTCGTATCAGCGCGGCGCAGCCAGAATGATCGCCGCGCCCACAAGACAGATCACGCCGCCGGTCAGATCCCAGCGATCCGGCCTGATACCCTCGACCGCCCAGAGCCAGCCCAGCGAGGCGGCGATATAGACCCCGCCATAGGCGGCGAAGGCGCGCCCGGCCGCGGCGCTCTCGACCAGCGTCAAGAGCCAGGCGAAGAGCCCGAGCGAGACCAGCCCCGGCAACAGCCACCAGACCGGCTTGCCGAGCCGGAGCCAGCCCCAGAAAGCGAAGCAGCCGGCAATCTCGAAGAGCGCGGCGCCGATATAGGCGGCGATGGTCGGCATGACGGCGGCGAGGGCTCAGGGCTTTCGGGTCAGAGGCCACCAGTCTAAAGCCATGCTACGCAAGACGGAAAGACTTGGTCATCCCGGACAAGCGGCGAAGCCGCGTCGATCCGGGATCCATGCCTGAACCTCCCTCGGAAAGGTTCCGGAATGGATCCCGGGTCTTCCTTCGGTCGCCCGGGATGACCGGTGAGGAGTGAAGAACTCATGTCCGATATCGCCATCATCGGCGCGGGTCCCGCAGGCCTGATCGCGGCCGAGCGGCTGGCCGGCGCCGGGCATCGCGTCACGATCTACGAGCGCATGGCCTCGCCGGCCCGCAAGTTCCTCCTCGCCGGCCGCGGCGGCCTCAACCTCACCCATTCCGAGCCGTTCGATGCGTTCCTCGGCCGCTATCGCGAAGCGGGCGATTGGCTGGAGTCGGCTCTGCGCGCCTTCCCACCGCAGGCGCTCCGGGATTGGGCCGATGGACTCGGAGCGGAAACCTTCGTGGGTTCCAGCGGCCGCGTCTTTCCCCGCGCGATGAAGGCGTCCCCGCTGCTGCGCGCCTGGCTCGGCCGGCTCGACGGGCTGGGCGTCCGGCTGGCATCGGGCCGGCTCTGGACCGGCTGGGATGTTGACGGAGCCCTGACATTTCGCCTCGCGAGCGGAGAGACCGAGACGGCCCGCCCCGATGCCACGTTGCTCGCGCTGGGCGGCGCGAGCTGGCCGCGCCTCGGGTCCGATGGCAGCTGGGTTTCCATGCTCGCCGCGCGCGGCGTCGCGATCGCACCGCTGCGGCCCGCCAATGGCGGCTTCACGCTCGCCTGGTCGCCGCAGATGAAGGAGCGTTTCGCCGGTCAGCCCTTGAAGCGCATCGTCATCCGGTGCGGGGACGAAACGACGGCCGGAGAGGCGATGATCGATGCCGCTGGCATCGAAGGCGGCGCGATCTACGCGCTATCGGCACCGATCCGCGAGGCGATCGCGCGCAATGGCCGCGCCGCAATCAGCATCGATCTGCGGCCCGATCTCACGGCGCCGGAGCTTGCCGTCCGCCTCGCGAGGCGCCGCAAGGGCGAGACGCTGAGCAACCACCTGCGCAAGGCGGCAGGTCTGGCGCCGGTCGCGATCGCCCTGCTGCGGGACGCGGCCGGGGCGGCTCTCCCCGATGAGCCGGAGGCGCTCGCGGGATTGATCAAGGCGGCCGAGCTGCGGCTCGATGCCCCCATGCCGATCGCGCGTGCCATCTCGACGGCAGGCGGCATCGTCAGCGATGAGGTCGATGCAGGCTTCATGCTCAAGCGCCTGCCGGGCATCTTCGCAGCCGGCGAGATGCTCGATTGGGAAGCGCCGACCGGAGGGTACCTGCTGCAGGCAAGCTTCGCGACGGGCGTCGCAGCCGCGGCTGGCATCGAAACGTGGCTGGCGAGACCGTAGGGCGTCGGCAGGCCGTCGTTCTCGGAGCCTGAGCCATTCGCTGCCAGCCCGCGCGAAGCGGTATCCGCTATCGAGCATGGATATTTCACCGGCCCGCGCCAGCAATGCGCCGAAGATCGCGGAGGCGGCCGCCTTCAAAGCAAGTTTTGTTCCAGCGTTTTGGAGGCGCCTGCTAGCCGGTTATTAGTGGTGTAGGCCTGTAATGATCTGGATCGAGCGATAGAGGCTCGTTCCAGATCAAAGCTAAGCTCGCCCTTTCAAGCGGGTCCGATCGACGTCGTGTCTCGATCTGTTCGTCGGTGGCGTGATGGTCTTCTGGTCGCCATCTCTCGGAGGAGCGGCGTTCAAGCTTTGATTGGAGCGAGTCTTTGAAGGGCCGTCGACAGGGTCTTTATCCCGATCAGTAGTCGTTCGGCGTCGTCAGACATAAAGTCGTCAAGGAGCATTGTTATAAAATTGTGAACGCCCATCCATGTTGTTGGAATTATGATAAGGGCTTCATCAGCAAGTATTACATTTTTATCGTAAGTTGAATCGCAATCTGATTCGTTATATAAAGTTGTTCCTTCGTTGATCTGCATGCTTAAGTAGGCTCTGTTGATGATTCTCCATAAATTAACTGCTGATATGGATTTGTCTTCGTAGAGTGTGTTTCTGTTTCGATTTAAATTTGGCACCTTCTCCATTGGCGTGCGTCCCCCACACAGGTAAAGATGGATCGCAAGGTTGCTGCGACGCAAAATCACGCAACAAGAAAACGCAATTAGGGAGATTGGGCAGGAGCGCATGAAATCTCAGTAAGGGCAAATCACATATGTGAGATTGTTCTGACTTTTTCTGACGTTCCTTTCGTCAACCGGGCTTTGAGTGGGGCCGTGCGAAACATCACGCCCGCTGCTGTTTCCTGCCATCTCCTGTCACCAATCATGCCGGCAGGGCGTCGCGCCCTCTCGCATCAGCGCGCGTTCCGCCCCATATTGCGGCCATGCCGAAAAGCTCCGACACCACCGCGACCAAGCCCAAAGCGGCGAAGAAGCCCTCTTCGGCGCGCACGCCGAATTCCAAGGCGACCAAGCCCGAGCTGAAGCCGCTCGAAGGCTATCTCGCCGACCTGCTGAATCCCGCGATCAACCGCGGCACGGCGGTGCCGGGCGGCGCGTCCGGCTTCAGCGACAGGCCGCAGGCCGGCTATGAGGCGAGCCCGAGCTACGCGCTGGAACGTCCCGGCGGCGAGGAGAGGCCGAAGCGCAAGCTCTCCAAGAAGGCCGATTCCGCCTTCATCGGCGCCGAGGGCGCGGCGGCCGCGACGGCGAGCTCGCTGCAGCACCTGCTCGAAACCGGCAGCCCCTTCATCCAGCCCGGCAAGCCCTGGACGCCGCACCGGCCCGAGCGCCCCGAGAAATCGGAAGGCGGCATCGCCTTCACGATGAAGAGCGACTTCTCCCCGTCAGGCGACCAGCCGACCGCGATCGCCGATCTCGTCGACGGCATCCGCCGGCAGGAGCGCGATCAGGTGCTGCTCGGCGTCACCGGCTCGGGCAAGACCTTCACCATGGCCAAGGTCATCGAGGAGACGCAGCGCCCGGCGCTGATCCTAGCGCCGAACAAGACATTGGCCGCCCAGTTGTACGGGGAGTTCAAGAGCTTCTTCCCCGACAACGCGGTCGAGTACTTCGTCTCCTATTACGACTATTACCAGCCGGAGGCCTATGTCCCGCGCTCGGACACCTATATAGAGAAGGAATCCTCGATCAACGAGCAGATCGACCGCATGCGCCATTCGGCGACGCGCTCCCTGCTCGAACGCGACGACGTGATCATCGTCGCTTCGGTGTCCTGCATCTACGGTATCGGCTCGGTCGAGACCTATACGGCGATGACCTTCTCGGTGAAGCTCGGCGAGCGCATCGAGCAGCGCCAGCTCATCGCCGATCTCGTCGCGCTCCAGTACAAGCGCACGCAGCACGACTTCGCTCGCGGCACCTTCCGCGTCCGCGGCGACGTCATCGAGCTCTATCCGGCCCACTATGAGGACCGCGCCTGGCGCATCGGCCTGTTCGGCGATGAGGTCGAGTCGATATCCGAGTTCGATCCGCTGACCGGCCAGAAGACCGGCGAGCTCGAATTCATCAAGGTCTACGGCAATTCGCATTACACCACGCCGCGCCCGACGCTGACCCAGGCGGTGAAGTCGATCAAGGAGGAGCTCAAGGCCCGCCTCGACGAGCTCAACCGCATGGGCCGCTTCCTGGAGGCGCAGCGTCTCGACCAGCGCTGCACCTTCGACATCGAGATGATCGAGGCCACCGGCTCCTGCAACGGCATCGAGAACTATTCGCGCTATCTCACCGGCCGCAAGCCGGGCGAGCCGCCGCCGACCCTGTTCGAATACCTGCCCGACAACGCGCTCGTCTTCACCGACGAGAGCCATGTCACCGTGCCGCAGATCGGCGGCATGTACCGGGGCGACTTCCGCCGTAAGGCGACGCTGGCCGAATACGGCTTCCGCCTGCCGTCCTGCATGGACAATCGGCCCTTGCGCTTCGAGGAATGGGACGCGATGCGGCCCCAGTCGGTGCATGTCTCGGCCACGCCCGGCGGCTGGGAGATGGACCAGACCGGCGGCGTCTTCACCGAGCAGGTCATCCGCCCGACCGGGCTGATCGACCCGCCGGTCGAGATCCGACCCGCCAAGCATCAGGTCGCGGACCTGCTCGACGAGGTCAAGGAGGTCACCGAGCGCGGCTACCGCACGCTGGTCACCGTGCTGACCAAGCGCATGGCCGAGGACCTGACCGAATACCTGCACGAGAACGGCGTGCGCGTGCGCTACATGCACTCCGACATCGACACGATCGAGCGCATCGAGATCCTGCGCGACCTGCGCCTCGGCGCCTTCGACGTGCTGGTCGGCATCAACCTGCTGCGCGAGGGCCTCGACATCCCCGAATGCGGCTTCGTCGCCATCTTGGACGCCGACAAGGAGGGCTTCCTGCGCTCCGAGACCTCGCTGATCCAGACCATCGGCCGCGCCGCGCGAAACGTCGACGGCAAGGTCATCCTCTATGCCGACCACGTCACCGGCTCGATGGAGCGGGCGATGGCGGAGACCAACCGCCGCCGCGAGAAGCAGGTCGCCTATAACGAGCAACACGGCATCACGCCGCAGACGGTAAAGAAGAATATCGGCGACATCCTCGGCTCGGTCTATGAGCGCGACCATGTCACGGTCGACAAGGGGCTGGTGGCGCCGGCCTCGGGCCACAACCTCAAGGCCGCGATCGCCGATCTCGAGAAGCGCATGCGCGAGGCCGCGGCCGATCTCGAATTCGAGACGGCGGCCCGCCTGCGCGACGAGATCAAGCGCCTGCAGGCGACGGAGCTGGCGATCGCGGACGATCCGCTCGCCCGGCAGGGCGATGTCGAGGCCTCCGCCGGCAAGTACAAGGGCGAGCGCTCTTACGGCTCCAGCGCCAACCTGCCGCCGACCCGCGCCCGCAAACCCACGGACGAGGGCATGGGCCCGCATAACTGGGGCGGCGGCGAGGGCAAGCCGAAAGCCGGCGAGAAGCCGAACCCGCTGCTCACCGGCACCTCACGGGTGCGGAAGCCGACGCTCGACGAGATGGGCCCGGTGCCGGAATCGCGGCCGAAGGGGGCGGGGGAGAGGCGGCGGAGGTAGCTCAACGCTAATAGGGTGCAGTGAGCTAGACTGAAGCCACAGATTTTAGTATCCAAGCATGGACGGGCCGGAAGAGATTTCCTCCTCCGACCCGCATTGGCGATCTGCCGATTTAGGGCTGCTACCTTCCTTGTCAGGGGCTCGGGTAGCGGCCCTTCCTGTTTTTCACTGCCCCGTGCGCCGGTCGGCTGAACGACGGGGCTCTCCCTCTCCTAAGCATGATTCCCTCCTAAGCTTTCTCTTCGATACTGTTATTCAGGTAGCCTGACAAGAGACATTCAGGCAGAATTTGACAGGAGGCAGAAAATACCTGATAGTTTCAATCAGGTTGGGAGGCGGTGCAATGACAGAGGGGTCGGGTGGCAAGTTGGATATGCCGCAGCAGCGCAGTCCAGCGTACCCTTATATTGCGCTCGATCTGGCGGTCGAGCGTGCAAAACGCATTCACGCGGCCGTCCGCGAGCACGCTCAGCCGCGCGAAGTGTTGGCCAAGGCATATGGCAAGCCTGCCACTAGTAGCGCCACAATTCAGACCTTTGCGACGCTGCTCCAATACGGGCTTTTGGAGAACGTCGCTGGCCCGTCGGGTCGAAAAATGCGTATCACCCCCTTAGCGCAAGGCATTCTCAATCCTCATGCTCCTCCGGAAAAAGTCCGCGCAGGATTGCAAAAGGCCGCGCTTACCCCCCCGATTTTTGCTGAGCTCTGGAAACACTACGGCGACGCCGAGGGGCTCAACGATAGCGTCCTCTTGTATTATTTGACCCAAGAGCGGGGTCACGAGCTGGGCAGCGTGTTCACCGATAAAGGCGCGCAGGACGCGGTTCGAGTTTATCGGGCGTCGCTTTCATTTGCTGGCATTTCTGGAGGGCAGAACGTTCAGGTATCAGAAGCAGATCCTGAATCGGATAGTCAGCTTCCTTCTATTGATATCGGTGACTTTGTGCAGATCGAAATAGGAGGGTCGCTGCAGCTTTCAAAGCCGGCGCGGGTTCGGGCTATCCAAGAGCACGAGGGGAAGCACTGGTTTTTTATCGAGGGAAGCGAGACCGGCTTCCCGATGGAGCAAGTCATTCTGGAACGTAAAGACAACGAGGCTCCCGCCGGCCAACGGGAGGAACTGCCGCCTCGTTTACCAGAGGTGAAACGTGAGTTGGTTACGCCCAACAAAATGGGCATGAAGGAGGAGAAAAACTCGCTCGATGAGGGTGAAGCTATCCTTATCCTTCCCGAGAATCTTTCTGCGGATAGTGTGGCAGACTTAGAGTATTGGCTTGAAGGGATAATTCGAAAAGCTCGCCGCCGTGCGGGTGTAAATGATAGAACGGGTCAATAAGGTAGACCGATGCTGGCCGCCGCGGCTCCGCATATCCCTTCTATGTTCGTTCGCCTCGCTGTGATTTAAGCTTCGCGCGATTTCGAACGCTTCCTTGTTCGATCAACTTGAGGATGAGAGGCGCGGGGAACCCCTCTCCCGGATGGGAGAGGGGCAGGGGTGAGGGCCTGCCGCTGATCGCCAAGCCGCAGCGGCTCCGCAGCGCGTTCTATTGAAACCGCACACCCTCATCCGGCGCTTCGCGCCACCTTCTCCCATCCGGGAGAAGGAAGAGGCGTTGCGGTTCGGGAGCTTGGATCGGCTAAGGCTCAGCCCCCGTCGAAAGCCGCGTGATAGCGCACCGTGCCGGCCGGCAGCTCTGCGCCGAAAGCGAGGCGCATGAAGTACTCGGGCGGCACGCCCTCCAGCACCAGCGCCGGATCGTTGGCAAAGCCGAAACGGCCGTAATAGGCGGGGTCGCCGAGCAGGACGCAGCCACCGGCGCCATTCTCGCGCAGGCGCCGCAGGCCCTCGCGGATCAGCTCCGAGCCGATGCCGCCGCGCTGCCGGCCCGGCTTCACCGAGACCGGCCCGAGCCCGAACCAGCCGCGCTCCGCCCCGTCGATCGTCACCGGCGAGAAGGCGACATGGCCGACGATCTCTCCGTTCTCGACGGCGACGAGCGAGAGCGTCAGCGCCCCGGCCGCGCGCAAGCCGTCGACGATCACCGCTTCGGTGCCGCTGCTATGCGGTGCCGTCGCGAAGGCCTCCGTGGTCAGGGCGCGGATGGCGTCGGAATCGGCGGGCTGTTCGGGGCGGATGTGCATCCGGGGCTTATGCCATGCCGGTGTCGCCATGAAAACTAATCCCCGCCCGCGCGTCCCCCGCCTATTCTCTGTTCACCTCACCCCGAGGGGCAGCCATCCGGAGGCATGCTGCATGGCGGGGCGGGGGCGGCGCCCTGCGGCCGGGTTTGCACCCCGGACTCGGGAGGCTGCGGGAACCGCCCTGGGCGTACTACGGCGCCTGTGCGAGGAGCTCGCTGGAAGGCTCGGGATATCCGGGGCCGGACGCGGAGCGGGTGACGAGGCGATGAGCCGAACTGATCCGTGAAGCGGCGGACCTGCAGAATTCCGACCGTATAAGCGCGGCCCGTGGCTTTCAAATCGCCGGCAAGCGGAGCGCCACGGGGCGTGCGGAAGGGGTTCCTTCCGCGCCGCATCCTGGCTCAACGGAAGCGGCCCGATACCCCGCGCCTCGCGGCGCTCCGCTGCCCCTCTCCAAGCGAAACGCCCGCGCATTGGCGCGGGCGGCTAAAGGCGTTTGGCGGAAAGAGGTTGCGCGCTCTAGGCCGCGACGGCGAGCTGCGTGTCGAGCTTGCGGATCGCGGTGCTGAGTTCGGGCTCGTCGACGAGGTCGGCGGCGTCGGCGAGCTTGAACCAGTGCAGGTCGCGCTGGTGCTGCTCGGCCCAGCTCTCGAGCTGCTGCTCGACCTCGAGCAGGTAGAGTTTTACCTCGCAGAGCGTGAAATGGTCGCTCATCCGCTTCCAGTAGGTGTAGCGCCCGGCCGGCTTCTCGCTGACGCGGCCGATCACGCCGGCCTCCTCATAGGCCTCGCGCGCGGCGGCGTCGCGGTCCTTGAGGCCCTTCATCGGCCAGCCCTTGGGCACGATCCAGCGGCGCGTGGTGCGCGATGTCACGAGCAGGATTTCGGTCGAGCCGTCGGCGGCGTGGCGGATCGGCATGGCGGCGATCTGCGACCGCTTCTCCCCCGGTTTCCGCTTGGCCTTCTTCATCGACGCTGGAAGCCTCCTCGGCATCGGGCCGAAAAGTGGAATGCACTTTTCGGACAAGCCCGATGCAACACCCAAGAGCTTGATCGCCATGGCGATCGAGCGGCTGCACATTCGTCCGGTTTCGAATCACAGATGTTCGCCGGAGCGAATAAATATTGCATCGATTCGGAAAAATGGAAGAGGCGTTCCGCGGAATCGCATCAGCCTTTCGATTCGTGCATGTCCTCCGGTTTCGCCAGTCGCAGCAGCAGCCAGCCACTGACGCCGGAGAGCAGCGAGCCGGCGATGACGCCGATCTTCGTCTGGCTCTGCAGCGCTTCCGACTCGGGGAAGGCGAGCAGCCCGATGAACAAGCTCATGGTGAAGCCGATGCCGCAGAGCAGGGCGATGCCGTAGAACTGCGCCCAGGAGGCGCGCGCCGGCAGGTCGGCGAAGCCGGTGCGGATCGCCAGCCAGCTGAAGCCGAACACGCCGATCTGCTTGCCGAGGAACAGGCCGAGCATGATGCCGAGCGGCACCGGCGCGGCCAGCGTCGACAGGCCGAGCCCGCTGAAGGACACGCCGGCATTGGCGAAGCCGAAGATCGGGATGACCAGGAAGGCGACGTAAGGGTGCAGGCCGTGCTCCAGCCGGTGCAAGGGCGAGCTGGCGTCGTCGGGCCTGGCCGGGGAGGGCTTGAGCGGGATCGTCAGGGCCAGCGCCACGCCGGCCAGCGTCGCATGCACGCCGGATTTCAGGGTGAAGACCCAGAGCGCCACGCCGAGCAGGAGATAGGGGCCGAGCCGGGTGACCCCGAAGCGGTTGAGGAGCGCGAGGGCGGCGAGCGTCGCCGCGGCGAGGCCGAGATGGAGGCCCGACAGGCCGGCCGTGTAGAACACCGCGATGATGATCACCGCGCCGAGATCGTCGAGGATCGCGAGCGCCGTCAGGAAGACTTTGAGCGAGGCCGGAACGCGCGGGCCGAGCAGCGAGAGCACGCCGAGCGCGAAGGCGATGTCGGTGGCGGTCGGGATCGCCCAGCCGCGCAGGCTCTCGGGCGCGCCGAGATTGAAGGCAACATAGATCAGGGCCGGCGCGATCATGCCGCCGAGCGCGGCGAAGCCGGGCAGCACGCGGCGGCTCCAGCTCGAGAGCTGGCCATCGAGCATCTCGCGCTTGATCTCCAGCCCGACGAGCAGGAAGAACACCGCCATCAGCGCGTCGTTGATCCAGTGCAGGACCGAAAGCCCGAGCACGTAGCTCTTCAGCGCGCTGAAATAGAACGGCGCCAGCGGCGAGTTGGCGATGACGAGGGCAAGCGCCGCGACCGCCATCAGGATGATGCCGCCGGCGGCTTCGCTATGCAGGAAATCCCGCAAGGCGGAAACGGGGCGGGTCCGGTGGGCGGCGCCGGTCATCAGGTTCTCCTCTATCGATCGAGCGAGGAGAAATACGACAGGCGGCCGCTCAAGGCCAAGTTTGCCGATGCCGCAGGCGGAATCAGAACTTCTTGCCGTCCTTGTCGAACTGCTTGAGGAAGGCGATCAGATCCTTGATCTCCTTCTCGCTCTTGATGCCGACGAAGATCATCTTGGTGCCGGGGATCTTGGCCCTGGGGTCCTTGATGTAGTCGGTGAAGGTCGCCTCGTCCCAGGTCAGGCCGGAGTTCTTGTTGGCGTTCGAATAGCTGTAGCCCTCGACCGCGCCGGAATGCCGGCCGATCAACCCGTTGAGCTCGGGGCCGACGAGGTTGCGCGCGCCCTCGCCGACCTGATGGCAGGCGCGGCATTTGGCGAAGGAGCGCTCGCCTGCCGAGATGTCCTGCGCGGTGGCAGGCTGTGCAAGGAGAGGAAGCAGGAGGACAAGGCCGGAGAGAATGGCTCGCATGATCACGTCTTTCGACTTGGAGACATTCTCAACTTAGCGCCGAGTCGGCAGGCGGCGGCATGGGCCATTTCGCCGCGCGGCGTCCTGTTCAGAGTTCGCCGATCCACTCCGCCACGGTCGCGGTGAAGGCATCCGGCCGCGAGACCGGGAAGAGATGCCCGCCGGTTTCCATGATCGCGCGGCGGCAGCCGGGCAGGGCGGCGGCGAGCGCCTCCTGATGATAGACCGGCACGACCATGTCGTCGCGCGTGCCGAGGACGAGCACCGGCATCATCAGCGAGTCGATATCGGCGGTGCCGTCGAAGGCGAGCAGCGCGTCGAGGCGCTCGCGCGTGATCGTCCGCGCATGCTCGCTGACCGGCGCGGCCTCGATCGCGGCATCGTAGATATGCCAGTTCGCCTCGATCCAGCGCGGCTGGTAGCCGCTCAGCACCGAGGTCGCGGCATAGGCATAGGGGTCGCAGGCGAGGATGGCGCGCCGCGCACCGAACACGGCGTTGAGATAGCGGCCGGATTTCAGCCAGCTCGCGCTCAGGATCAGGCCGTCGAGCCGGCCGGGAGCGAGCTTGGCGATGGCCTGCGCGATGCAGCCGCCGGTGGAGTGGCCGAGCACCACGGCCCGCGAGACGCCGGCGGCGTCGAGGACGGCGAGGCTGTCCTGCGCCAGCAATTCGATCGTGCACGGCGCTTCGCCGCGTGTGCTGGCACCGATGCCGCGCTGGTCGAAGCGGATGACCTGGAAGGAGCGCGAGAGCGTCGCGGCGATATCGCTCCAGAAGGCGGCGCTGCCGGAGAGGCCGCTGACCAATAGCAGCGGCTGGCCGTGCCCTTCCTTGAAGGCATGCAGAACCGCGCCGTCCGGCGTCTCGACCTTGAAGTCGGTGATGTCAGTGGTCGCCGTCATGCGTCACCTCGCGGATGGAGATGCCGAATGCTGCGCAGCCCGCGCATGATTCCGTCCATGGCCCCATCCTCCCTGGAATACTGGGTCGCCCAGCCTGATCGCTCGGTCTTGATTGGCCGATGAGATCGCTTCGTGGCAGGATGGCGCATCGATCCCGCCCCCGCCATGGCTTGAGCGCAGGGGGCGCAATGTTCTTGACGCAGATCAAATAGACCAAAGACTAATTGGCCTGCGTCCAGTGCATATCTTTGTGCGCGATGCGGCGGGCTGCCGGCATGTCGCTAGGCTCGGTCACGGGGTCAGGACGGGTTCAGGCCTTCGCTCAGGGCGTAGGGCGCGAGCACGTCGCGGATATCGCGCTCGACGCGGGGCGTCAGCAGCGCGCGGGTAACCACGGCCCGCAGGTGGTGGTCCATCAGGTCGGCGGCGCGCGCGGCATCTCCGGCGCGCAGCGCGTCGATCAATTGGCGGTGCTCGGAGACGGCGCATTCGGTCGAATGCGGACGCCCGTAGATTGCCAGGATCAGCGAGCAGCGCGACGACGCCTCCTGGACATAGCGCAGCAGCAGCGCATTGCCGGTCATCTTGGCGAGCTTGATGTGGAATTCGCCGGAGAGGCGGATCGATTCCGGTCCATCCTGTTCATGCGCCTTCTCTTCCTGGCGGACATGGGCTTCGAGCTCGGCGACCTGGGCGGCGGTGATCCGGCCGGCCAGGCTTTCGGCGACGAGGCGTTCGAGGCCGCGCCGGACCTCGAAGACGTCGCGCGCTTCCTCCAGCGTCGGATAGGCGACCGAAGCGCCGCGATTGGGCTTGAGCTCGACGAGGCCCTCGACGGCAAGGCGGCCGAAGGCCTCGCGGACCAGGGTGCGGCTGACGCCGAGCTGCTCGCCGATCGAATCCTCCGGCAGCTTCATTCCGGGCTTCAGGGCCTGCTCGATGATCGCCCGGCGCAGCGCCCGGTAGACGGATTCGGCGCGCAGAACCGGGGCTCGCTTCTCGCCCATCGTGGCTTTCCCTCGTGCAGGATCGGTCTTGTCCGGGGATGTCAATGTCACGATAGCGGGCTCCGCGCCAGTTTCCGCTTGTGTTCAATAATCGCATACAATACGCTTCTCGTATCGTATGCAAGTATGCTTGATAATCGCACACGAAAATGGCGCGCAAAGCGTCAGGTGCATAACGGGACGGCAGAAAGCGATCGAGACTCGGTGCCGCCGCGGGCGCGCCGATGCAAAAGGGGAGAAGTCGATGAAGAAGGCCTGGTTGCTGGCGGCCGTCGCCGCCTTTGCGTTCACCGGCGCGGCGGAAGCCAAGACGCTGAAATGGGGCGCGTCACGCGAGATCGCCTCGCTCGATCCTTATTCCTACGGCGAGACTTTCACGCTCTCCGTGCTGAACCACGTCTATGAGGGGCTGGTGCGCTATACCGGCGATCTCAAGATCGAGCCGGCTCTGGCCGAGTCCTGGGAGACCGTGTCGCCGACCGTCTGGCGCTTCAAGCTGCGTCAGGGCGTGAAGTTCCATAACGGCAATCCCTTCACTGCCGATGACGTCATCGCCTCGCTGGCGCGCGTCACCCACGAGACCTCGCCGCTCAAGGGCAATCTGCCGGCCTACAAGAGTTCGAAGAAGATCGACGACTACACGGTCGAGCTCGAGGTCAACGGCCCCTATCCGCTGCTGCTGAACGACCTCACCAACATCTTCATATTCGACAAGGAATGGATGGAGGCGAACAACTCGCTGCTCCCCACCGATTCCGGCAAGGGCGTGAAGGGCTACGCGACCGACAACGCCAACGGCACGGGCCCGTTCAAGGTCGAGAGCCGTCGCGCCGATTCCAAGACGGTCTTCGTCAAGAACGCTGCCTGGTGGGACAAGCCGAAGCACAATATCGACGTGATCGAGTTCACGCCGATCACCTCGTCCTCGACCCGTGTCGCGGCCATGCTGTCGGGCGAGATCGACTATACCAACGTCGCTCCGCTGCAGGACCTGCCGCGCCTTTCCGCCTCGCCGGACGTCAAGGTGCTGCAGACCAATGAGCTGCGCTCGGTCTTCTTCGCGCTCAACCTCGGCGACAAGCTGATCGAGAGCGACGTCAAGGACAAGAACCCCTTCAAGGACATCCGGGTCCGCGAGGCGCTCTATCGGGCCATCGACATCGACGCGGTGCACAAGCGCGCCATGCGCGGCCTGTCGCGCAACACCGGCGCCCTCGTCGCCCCGGCGATCCCCGGTTACGAGCCCTCGCAGGACGAGCGCCTGCCCTTCGACCTGAACGGCGCCAAGAAGCTCCTGGCCGATGCCGGCTATCCCAACGGCTTCTCGTTCCAGATCAACTGCCAGAGCGACTCGCTCGTCAACGAGGAGGAGTTCTGCCAGGCGGTCGCGGCGATGTGGTCGCGCGCCGGCTTCAAGCCGAACCTCAGCATGGCCCCGCGCAGCCAGCAGACGCCGAAGCGCGTCAAGGGCGAGTTCGACGTCATCTCCTTCGGCTGGGCCAACGAGCCGATGATCGACGCCTACTCGCTTCTGGTCCAGGTGCTGCGCTCCAAGAGCGGCACCGGCGGCGTCTTCAACTGGGGCAACTGGGGCGATCCGCGCATCGACGCGCTGATCGACAAGGCCGGCGTCGAGCTCGATACGCCCAAGCGCATCGAGATGATGAAGGAGGCGCTCAAGATCGCCAAGAAGGAGCATCTCTTCATCCCGCTGCACCAGCAGCCGATGGCCTGGGCGATGCGCAACACCGTCGTCTCGACGGTGCAGGCCTCGGACAACAAGCCGCGGCTCTGGCTGACCATGATGAAGTGACGGGTTGTCATTCCGGGGCTTCGCGCAGCGAAGAACCCGGAACCCACGACTGGGCTGCACGCGCAAAACGACTTGAGGCGCCGCTCACCCGGTCGTGGGTTCCGGGTTCGCGCCTCCGGCGCGCCCCGGAATGACAAAAGCATCCGCCTAGCGCAGGGAGTCGCAAGACCATGCCGGCCTTTCTCTTCAAGCGACTGCTCAACGCCGCCGGCGTGATGCTGGCGGTAGCCTTTCTCGCCTTCCTCATCTTCCGCTTCGTCGGCGACCCCGTCGAGCTGATGCTGAACGAGCAGGCGAGCCAGCAGCAGCGCGACGAATTGCGCGTCCGCCTCGGCCTCGACAAGGGCTTCGTGCTGCAATACGCGACCTTCGTCGGCAATGCCGTGCGCGGCGATTTTGGCATCTCCTACCGCAACCAGCAGGACGTCTTCACGCTGATCTCGGAGCGCTTCCCGGCGACCTTCGAATTGGTGCTGGTCGCGACCTTCCTGTCGCTCGCCGTCGGTGTTCCGCTCGGTGTCTACACCGCGATCCGACGAGACAGCGTCCTCGCCAAGACCCTGCAATTCGTCTCGGTGCTCGGGGTCTCGCTGCCAAGCTTCGCGCTCGGCATCCTCTTCATCCTGGTCTTCTCGGTGACGCTGCAATGGCTGCCTGCCTTCGGGCGCGGCGAGGTCGTGCAGATCGGCTGGTGGAGCACCGGCTTCCTGACTGCGTCGGGCCGCAAGGCGCTGATCCTGCCGGGCATCACGCTCTCGCTCTTCCAGATCACGCTGGTGATGCGCCTCGTCCGCGCCGAGATGCTGGAGACCATGCGCACCGACTTCATCCGCTTCGCCCGGGCGCGCGGCCTGCCCTCCCGTGCCGTCCATTTCGGCCACGCGCTGCGCAACTGCCTGATGCCGGTCATCACCGTCACCGGCCTGCAGATCGGCAACCTGATCGCCTTCGCGCTGGTCACCGAGACGGTGTTCCAGTGGCCGGGCATGGGCATGCTCTTCGTCCAGGCGGTGACCTTCGTCGATATCCCGGTGATGGCGGCCTATCTGATCGTCGTCTCCTTCATCTTCGTCACGCTCAACACGCTGGTCGACCTGACCTATGCCTGGGTCGATCCGCGCCTGCGCGAGGACGCGCTCTCGGGAGGCGCAAATGCCCGCTGACACCGTCAAGACGCCCGGCCGCCTGCGCCGCTTCCTGGACAGCGATATCGGCTGGAGCTTCTGCCACACGCCGGTGGCCTGGCTCTCGGCGCTGGTGCTGGCGCTGCTCGTCCTGACCGCGCTCTTCGCGCCGCTGATTGCGCCGCAGAACCCCTACGACCTCGCGCAGGTCTTCATCGACAAGGCCGAAATCCCGCCGATCTGGCAGGATGGCGGCGAATGGCCCTTCGTGCTCGGAACCGATCCGCAGGGGCGCGACGTGCTTTCGGCCATTCTCTACGGCTCGCGCATCTCGCTGATCATCGGTTTCTCCGCCGTCGTCGTCTCGATGCTGATCGGCGTCTCGATCGGGCTCACCGCCGGCTTCTATGGCGGGCGCGTTGACAACCTGCTGATGCGGCTCGGCGATACCGTGCTCTCGATCCCGACGCTGCTGATGGCGATCCTGGTCTCGGCGATCTTCCGCGAGATGCTGCCGCCGGCCCTGCGCGAGCCCTTCTCCGCCGTGGTGCTGGTGCTGTCGATCGCGCTGACCAGCTGGGTCCAGTATGCCCGCACCGTGCGCGCGCTGACCATGGTCGAGCGCCGCAAGGAATACGTCCTCGCCGCCCGCATCATCAAGGTGCCGGCGACGCGGATCATGGGCCGCCACATCCTGCCCAACACGATGACGCCGGTGCTGGTCTCGGCGACGCTGAGCCTCGGCCTCGCCATCCTCTCGGAGGCGACGCTGTCCTTCCTCGGCGTCGGCATGCCGATCACCCAGCCCTCGCTCGGCACGCTGATCCGCATCGGCAACCAGTACCTGTTCTCCGGCTCCTGGTGGCTCGTCGTCTTCCCCTCGCTGCAGCTCGGCCTGATCGTGCTCTCGGTCAACCTGCTCGGCGACTGGCTGCGCGACGCGCTGAATCCGAAGCTGCGCTGAGACCATTGTCCAGAATGGCATTTTGATGAGGACTAGCCTGTGAGCCTGCAAGCCAAGAAGCGCCCCGAAGGCCGCATCCTGATGACCGCCCGCTGGGTCGTCGGGCACAAGGACGGCCGCCATCGCCTCTACGAGAACGGCGAGGTCGTCTTCGAGAACGGCGAGGTCGTGTTCGTCGGCCACGGCTTCCCCGGCGAGGTCGCCCGTCGCATCGATTATGGCCATGCCCTGATCGGGCCGGGCTTCGTCGATTGCGATGCGCTCTCCGACCTCGACACCACCATCCTCGGCTATGACAACCAGCCGGCCTGGAAGAAGGGCCGCGTCTGGCCGCGCAGCTATCTCGAGGCCGGGCCCTACGAGATGTACACGCGCGAGGAACTGGCCTTCCAGAAGCGCTATGCCTTCTCCCAATTGATCCGCAACGGCATCACCACCGCGCTGCCGATCGCCTCGCTGTTCTACCGCGCCTGGGGCGAGACGGTGCAGGAATTCGAGGATGCGGCGGAAGCCGCCGCCGATCTCGGCATGCGCGCCTATCTTGGCCCGGCCTATCGTACCGGCAATCAGGTCGTCGAAAGCGACGGCCGCGTCGTCACCTATTACGAGGAAGACCGCGGCCTCGCCGAGCTCGATGCCGCCATCGACTTCGCCAAGCGCCATGAGGGGCAGGCCGGCGGCCTGATCCGCGCGATGTTCGCGCCCGACCGCATCGAGACCTCGACCGCCGAATTGCTGCGCCGCACGGCGGCAGCCTCGCGCGAGCTCGACATTCCCGTCCGGCTGCATTGCTGCCAGTCGAAGATCGAGTACGACCTCGTCCTCGCCCAGCACAACATGAGCCCGCCGGAATGGCTGGAGAGCCTCGGCTTCCTCAACGAGCGCTGCCTGCTGCCGCATGGCACCGTCGTCTCCGGCAGCCGCCTGATCGACCGCCCCGGCCGCGATCTCGAGATCATCCGCGATTCCGGCGCCAGCATCGTGCATTGCCCGCTGGTCTCGGGCCGGCACGGCAATAGCATCAATCATTTCGGCAGCTACCGCGCCATGGGCCTGAACATCGCCATGGGCACCGATACCGCGCCGCCCGACATGGTGATGAACATGCAGACCGGCATGATCCTCTCCCGCACCATGGCCGGCAATGTCGGCGCCGTGCGTTCCGAGGATTATTACGACGCCGCGACCCTGGGCGGCGCCAACGCGCTGCAGCGGCCCGATCTCGGCCGCCTCCAGCCGGGCGCCCGCGCCGACATCACCGTCTTCGAATTCGACAGGCCGCATAGCGGGCAGGTCATCGACCCCATCCAGACGATGATGCTGACCGGCCATGGCCGCGACTTCGCGACCGTGGTGATCGACGGCCGCTTCGTCATGGAGAACCGGGCGATCCCCGGCCAGGACGAGGCCGCCGACAACGCTCGCGCCCAGAAGCAGTTCGAGGGCGTGATGGCGCGCTATCCCGAGCGCACGCTCGGCCACCCGCCGATGAGCGAGATCTTCTCGTCGAGCTACCCGATCGAACGCAGCGAGGCCTCTGCATGACCGCATCCGCCGCCGCGCCTCTCCTGTCCGTCCGCGACCTGCGCATCGTCTTCGATGGCCGCCACGGCCCGTTGACCGCGCTGGACGGCGTTTCCTTCGATATCGCGCCGGGCGAGATCCTCGGCGTGGTCGGCGAATCCGGGGCAGGCAAGTCCCTGACCGGCACGGCGGTGATCGGCCTGCTCGATCCGCCGGGCCGCGTCGCTGGCGGCGAGATCCATCTCTCCGGCCAGCGCATCGACAACCTGCCGGCCGAGCAGATGCGCCGGCTGCGCGGCCGGCGCATCGGCGCGATCTTCCAGGACCCGCTAACCTCGCTGCATCCCTTGCTCAAGGTCGGCGACCAGCTCGTCGAAACCATCCTGACCCATCTGCCGGTCAGCCGGACGGAGGCGCGCAAGCGCGCGCTCGATCTGCTCAAGGAGGTTGGCATCCCCGCCGCCGAGACGCGGATCGACCATTTCCCGCACCAGTTCTCCGGCGGCATGCGCCAGCGCGTCGTCATCGCGCTCGCGCTCTGCGCCGAGCCGTCGCTGATCATCGCCGACGAGCCGACGACCGCGCTCGACGTCTCGATCCAGGCGCAGATCACCACCTTGCTGAAGCGGCTCTGCCGCGAGCACGGCACGGCGATCATGCTGGTCACCCATGACATGGGCGTCATCGCCGAGACGGCCGACCGGGTCGCAGTGATGTATGCCGGCCGCATCGTCGAGATCGGCCCCGTGGAGGAGGTGACGCGCCGGCCGAGCCATCCCTACACCGCCGGCCTGATGGCCTCGATCCCGAGCGTCCATGTCCGTCACGAGCATCTCAACCAGATCGACGGCGCCATGCCGCGCCTCAACGCCATCCCGCCGGGCTGCGCCTTCAACCCGCGCTGCGGAAAGGCCGAGGATTTCTGCCGCAAGCACAAGCCCGGCCTGCCCGTGACCGGACATGCCGCAGCCTGCCATTTCCCCCTGAAGGAGGCGGCCCATGCTTGAACAGGCCACGACGCGCGCCCCCGCCCAAGCCGCCGGTGACGACATCATCCTCGATGTCGAGGCGGCCTGCTGCCGCTTCGACGTTTCGGCGCCGGCCCTGTCGCGGCTGTTCTCGAAGGAGCCGCGACGCATCCTGCGCGCGGTCGAGAATGTCTCCTTCACCGTGAGGCGCGGCACAACCTTCAGCATCGTCGGCGAGTCCGGCTGCGGAAAATCGACGCTCGCCCGCATGGTCGTCGGGCTCCAGCGCCCGACCGAGGGCAAGCTCAGCTTCCGCGACATCCGCCGTGCCGACGGCACGAGCGGTCCGCCGCGCGTGCAGATGATCTTTCAGGACCCCTATGCCTCGCTCAACCCGCGCTGGCGCGTCGGCGACATCATCGCCGAGCCGATCCGCGAGCTGAACCTGCGCGCCGACGAGGCGGCGATCCAGCAGCGCGTCGGCGATCTCCTTGAAACCGTCGGCCTGTCGCGCACCGATGCGAGCCGCTATCCGCATGCCTTCTCCGGCGGCCAGCGCCAGCGCATCTCGATCGCGCGGGCGCTCGCGACCGAAGCGGACTTCCTCGTCTGCGACGAGCCGACCTCGGCACTCGACGTCTCCGTGCAGGCGCAGATCCTGAATCTGATGGTCCGGCTGCAGAAGGAGTTCGGGCTGACCTATCTCTTCATCAGCCACAATCTCTCGGTCGTCCGGCACATGTCGGACGATCTCGCGATCATGTATCTCGGCCGTTTCGTCGAGGCAGGCCCGGCCGAGCAGGTCTTCACCCGGCCGCAACACCCCTATACCCGCCTGCTGCTCGACACGATCCCTGATGTCGAGCGGCCGAACCGGGCGCGCCGGCCGATGTCCGGCGAAGTGCCGAGCCCGATCAGCCCACCGGCCGGCTGCACCTTCAACCCGCGCTGCGCGCAAGCCGCCGACCGCTGCCGTGTCGATCGGCCCGAGCTGCGCCAACTGGGCGACGTCCGCGTCTCCTGCCACTTCGCCTGAGGCATAGGGCGTCGAGCCGATCTGTCATTCCGGGGCGTGCCGCAGGCGCGAACCCGGAACCTACGACTGGGTGAGACATTAGATGCGCCGCCGCTGCCGGTTCACCCGGTCGTGGGTTCCGGGTTCATTGCTACGCAATGCTCCGGAATGACAAAGGTTGCGCCTTAACTCACCAGCGTCGCTTCCAGCGTGATCGGCGCCTTGAACAGCTTCGAGACCGGGCA
Source organism: Allobosea sp. MMO-172 (assembly GCF_037147855.1). Taxonomy (NCBI): domain Bacteria; kingdom Pseudomonadati; phylum Pseudomonadota; class Alphaproteobacteria; order Hyphomicrobiales; family Alloboseaceae; genus Allobosea; species Allobosea sp. MMO-172. The sequence goes on from NZ_JBBCUM010000016.1 coordinate 71,162, forward strand.
GCCGGCCTTGGCCTTGTCGGCGAGCGACTGGAAGGTCGCCTGATCGGTGCCGGGCACCTTGCCCTTCAGCGTCAGGTGGATCGCGGTGATGGCGTAGCCGTCATCGAGCTTGTCGAGCGTCACCCGCGCCGAGGTGTCGAGCGCATCGGCCTTGAGCCCGGCCTCGCCCAGGATCAGCGAGAGCGCCATGGTGAAGCAGGAGGCGTGCGCCGCGCCGATCAGCTCCTCGGGGCTGCTGCCGGGCTTGCCTTCGAAGCGGCTGGCGAAGCCATAGGGGTAGGCGTCGAGCGCCTTGGTTTCGGTCGAGATCGTGCCCTTGCCGTCCTTGATGCCGCCCTCCCAATGGGCCGAGCCTGTCCTGTTGATCGCCATGATGCTGTCTCCCGTTCTGGTTGGATCGGTATCCTGCGGCTGGAACGCTACCCTTTGACAACGGTCCAAGGCGAATCGGGTTCAGCTGCCGTCGAATGGAGTAGGGCGGCGGCGACCATCCAGCTCCGGCTACGAGCAGGAGCACCGGTAGGGACGGGGAGCAGGTGCGTTCGTCTGAAGCGGATCAGAACTTGTAGTTCACCGCGACCCTGCCAATTCCTCCGGTCTGGTCGAACCAGGTATTGTGCTGGTAGCCAGACGGAGCGAAGAACAGTGGATTCTCGTTCCCGGTCACACGGGTCTTGCCGAGATCGTAGTAGAGCCCTTCGGCGCGCAGGCTCCAGTTATCCGTCAGCGCATATTCGACGCCGCCGCCGAGCACCCATCCGTATTTCGTATCGGTTTCCGAGCCGGCATAGGTCAGGTCGAGGCTGGGCGAGGTGAACAGGGATTGCCCCTTCACCTGACCGTAGGCGAGGCCGCCCGTGGCATAGATCAGCAGACGGTCGAGCACGGCATATCCGGCGCGCAGCCGCAGGGTTCCCAGCCAGTTGAGTTCCGCCTTCGAGCGATAGACGCCAGCGGGAAGGGCAAGGCCGAAGGATGGGTCGGAGAAGGTGAACGGCCCGGGAATCGTGTTGGAGCTCTTGGTCGACGACTTGGCGATATCGGCTTCGGCGCCGAACACGAGTTGCTGATACTGCCAGTTGTAGCCGATCTGTCCGCCGATCACGCTTCCTTTGCTCGGTGAGATGGCATCGGCTCCGTTCGGCAGGATTTGGCAGGTCGGGGCATTCAGTTCGCCGGTCGGATCATAGCAGTCATGGTCGCCCTTGCCGCGGCCCCAGCCATATCCGGCATGAAGGCCTCCGTATAAGCCAGCCCATGAATAGGCGGCCGGGGCCGGTATGGGCGGCGGGTAATTTCGGGATGACAGGTCTGCGGCAAGCGCCGGCAGGGAGGACAGCAGGGCTGTAGTGGTGAGACAGGCTCCGCGAAGCATGAAGATCTCCGACAAGCGCCCGGTCTAGGCCGAGGATGCAGAACGCTAGCGTTGGAGATACAATAACATGGTTAATAATTGCTTTTTCGGTGTGGCGCATGCGCGCGGACACCGCTCATCCTCAGACCGTGCCTGTAACGGGATCGACCGCCGCTACCGTAGCCTCTCGGGCACAGTAACGGCGATCTGAGGAGCAAGTTGAGTGTTCCGCCGGTCTCAGCGGAACAGGGCCAGCGACTTCGACAAGGTGATCCAGACGCCCCAGGCGATCGGCAGGCCGACCACGGCCCAGGCCAGGAGGGCACTGCCGTCGAGGCCGCCCTTGCCGATGCCGTAGGACCCGTAATGGGCCGTCGCATCGACGCTTGCCGACCGCTTCTGCAGCGCCGCGACCTCGGCATCCTGCATGAACCACTTGGCCGCGACCGGGCGGACCAGGAGGTTGCAGAGGAAGCCGAGCACCAGCATGCCGGCGAGGATGTACATGGTGCGGTCATAGACCTGCGCGCGCGGCACGCCGGCCGCGATCTGCGCCTCGCGGATATAGTTCACCACGACCGGGCCGATGATGCCGGCGGTCGACCACGCCGTCAGCAGGCGGCCATGGATGGCGCCGACGAACTGCGTGCCGAACATGTCGGCAAGATAGGCCGGTACGGTCGCGAAGCCGCCGCCGTACATCGACAGGATGATGCAGAAGAAGCCGACGAAGAGCGCGAGCGATCCGGCATGTGCCGCCCAGGGCGAGAGCGCATAGAGCAGGATGCCAAGCCCGAAGAAGGTGGCATAGGTCAGCTTGCGGCCGAGCTTGTCCGAGAGCGAGGCCCAGAAGAAGCGCCCGGCGATGTTGAACAGCGAGAGCAGGCCGACGAAGGCGGCTGCGATCGTGGCGATCTGCGTCTTCTGCGCGGCGTCGAGGGCAGCGAAGCCGATCTCCGGCTTGCCGATCAACGAGCCCGCGAAGATCTCCTGCAGCATCGGCGAGGCCATGCCGAGCACCCCGATGCCGGCCGAGACGTTGAGGGTCAGCACCGACCAGATCAGCCAGAATTGCGGCGTCTTGTGCGCGTTCTTCAGGTGGACATGGCCCGACGTGATCATCGCGTTCTGCGCCGCCGGTGGGGTCCAGCCTTCAGGGCGCCAGTTCGCCGGCGGCACGCGATAGCCGAACGTGCCGGCCATCATGAAGACGAAATAGATCACGGCCATCGCGACGAAGGTCTGCCAGACGCCGACCGAGGCGGGCGTCTTGAAATAGTTCATCAGCATGTCCGCCAGCGGCGAGCCGATCATCGCGCCGCCGCCGAAGCCCATGATCGCCATGCCGGTCGCCATGCCGCGCCGGTCGGGGAACCACTTCACCAGGGTCGAGACCGGCGAGATGTAACCGAGGCCGAGGCCGATGCCGCCGATCACGCCGGAGCCGAGCCACATCAGCCAGAGCTGGTGCCAATAGACGCCGAGCGCCGAGATCAAGAGGCCGCCGCACCAGCACAAGGTCGAGACGAAGGCCGCCTTGCGCGGGCCGACGCGCTCCAGCCAGCCGCCCCAGATCGCCGCCGAGGAGCCGAGCAGCACGAAGAACAGCGTGTACATCCAGCCGAGATCGGCGACCTTCCAGTCGCAGGCCGTGGTGAAGAGCGAGCCGATCAGGCCGACATCCGCCGCGCAGGCGACGGGCTTGGTGATGCCGATCGCCTGGCTCAGCGGCAGCCAGAACACCGAGAAACCATAGGCCATGCCGATGCAGAGATGGATGCACAGTGCAGCCGGCGGCACGAGCCAGCGGTTGAACCCTGGCTTGGCGATAGTCCGTTCACGGTCGAGCAGGCCGATGCCGCCCCCGACCTGTCCGATATCCTGTGCGACACTCATTCCCCGGTTCCTTTCCCCATGGCTTCGCCGTTCGGGCCGGGTAGGGTCCCAGCTCGCTTGTGTCTTCTTGTCGCCGGCAGAACCGGCGTCTGGCTGCTAACCTCCGCGCCCCGGCCTGATCCGCGGCAGGGCTTGCCGCAACAGGGGCGTGAGGTCCTCCGGCCGGTTGGCGAAGGCGGCGAGGAAGTCCCCGCGCATGCGCCCGGTCCAGAACTGGTTGATATGGTCGGCAATCGATGCGGAGGCTTCCGCATCCGGGTAGGACTTGAAGAAATCGGCGATCTGCCCGGCCATGCGCCGGAGCTTATCGACGTTTTCAGCGTGGTGATCGGTGGTCAGGCCAGCCTCCGTCATCGGGCGATCGTCTCGGATTCGGGCGCGAGCGCGCCGGTGAAGACGATGCAGCCGTCGCGTCGTGCGACCGCAGCCAGGGTCAGGCCGAGATACCGGGCCCGCTCGATCGCGAGCGAGGTCGGCGCGGAGATCGCGACCAGCGTGCCGGCGCCGAAGATCGCGGCCTTCTCGACCATTTCGAACGAGGCGCGGCTCGTGACGAGCAGGAAGCCTTCGCCGGCATCCGCTCCGGCGCGGAGCCGTGCGCCGATCAGCTTGTCGAGCGCGTTGTGGCGGCCGACATCCTCGCGCACGGCCAGGATCGTGCCCGAGGCATCGCACCAGGCGGCGGCATGGACGGCGCGGGTCAACTGGTTCAGCGGCTGATGCTTGTCGAGCGCGGCGAGCGCGACCTCGATCGCCGAGGCCGGCACGGCGCGGGACGCGCGCGTCGCCGCGTCGGCCATGGGGATCTCCTCGATGGTCTCGACCCCGCAGAGCCCGCAGGAAGTCCGGCCCGAGAGATTGCGCCGCCGTGCCAGATGCTCGCGGAAGCGGCCTGGCGCGAGCTCGACCGTGACGATGACGCCTTCATCCTTCGGCTCGACGGCGACGGAACGGATCTCGTCCGCGCCGCGCACGATGCCCTCGGTCAGGCTGAATCCGGCAACGAAATCCTCCAGGTCCGACGGGCTCGCCATCATCACCGCATAAGGCATGTTGCCGTAGACGATGTTGATGGGGGTCTCGACCGCGACCTCGATCTCGCGCGCGGCCTCCGGCGCCGCGCCGAAGCGCAGCGGCTCGGCGGTGACGGCGGCCGAGGCCGGTGGCTGGGCTTCGCGGTTATTCCGCGGCATCGGGCAGGCGCTCCGCGATTCGGCGCAAGGTCACGTCCTCCTCGAAATTCTTCTCCTGCCAGGCGGACCAGGCGTTGGTGCGGCGAACCTCGACGGCGGTGACCTTGTATTCCGGGCAGTTCGTCGCCCAGTCCGAATAATCGGTGGTGATGACGTTGGCACCGGTCTTGGCATGGTGGAAGGTCGTGTAGACCACGCCCGGCTGCATCCGCTCGGAAATCACGGCCCGGAGCGCGATATCGCCCGAGCGGCTGGCCAGCGCGACGAGGTCGCCGTCGCGGATGCCGCGGCTCTCGGCGTCGAAGGCATGGATTTCCAGCACGTCCTCGTCATGCCAGGCGCCGTTCTCGGTGCGCCGGGTCTGCGCGCCGACATTATATTGCGAGAGGATGCGGCCGGTGGTGAGCAGCAGCGGGAAGCGCGGCCCCGTCCGCTCGTCGGTCGCGACATATTCCGTGATCATGAACTTGCCCTTGCCGCGCACGAAGCGGTCGACATGCATCAGGGGCGTGCCGGTCGGGGCCTTGTCGTTGCAGGGCCACTGCACCGAGCCCAGCTTCTCCAGCTTGTCATAGAAGACGCCGGCGAAGCTCGGGGTCAGACGCGCGATCTCGTCCATGATCTCGCTGGGATGGCTATAGGCCATCTCGTAGCCGAGCGCGCGGGCCAGCTCGATCGTGACCTGCCATTCGTCCTTGCCGGCGAGCGGGGCCATCACCTGCCGCACGCGGTTGATGCGCCGCTCGGCATTGGTGAAGGTGCCGTCCTTCTCCAGGAAGGAGGCGCCCGGCAGGAAGACATGGGCGTATTTCGCCGTCTCGTTCAGGAAGATGTCCTGGATGACGACGCATTCCATCGACGCCAGGCCCGCCGTGACATGCTTGGTGTTGGGGTCGGACTGGGCGATGTCCTCACCCTGGACATAGAGGCCCTTGAAGGTGCCGCCGACGGCCTCGTCGAGCATGTTGGTGATGCGCAGGCCCTGTTCGGGGTCGAGCGGCACGCCCCAGAGCATCTCGAAGACCTGCCGGGTCGAGTCGTCGGAGACGTGGCGATAGCCCGAGAATTCGTGCGGGAAGGAGCCCATGTCGCAGGAGCCCTGGACGTTGTTCTGCCCGCGCAGCGGATTGATGCCGACGCCGTCGCGCCCGATATTGCCGGTCGCCATGGCGAGATTGGCCATGGCCATCACCGTGGTCGAGCCCTGGCTGTGCTCGGTGACGCCGAGCCCGTAATAGATCGCGCCATTGCCGCCGGTGGCATAGAGCCGCGCCGCGGCGCGCACATCGGCCGCCGGCACGCCGGTATATTGCTCGCTCGCTTCCGGCGAATTCTCCTCGCGGGCGACGAACCGGGCCCAGTGCTCGAAATCGCCGAGATCGCAGCGCTCGCGCACATAGGCCTCGTCGATCAGCCCTTCGGTGACGACGACATGGCTGAGCGCATTGAGGAGCGCGACATTGGTGCCGGGCCTGAGCGGCAGGTGGTAATCCGCCTTCACATGCGGCGACTGCACCATGTCGATCCGGCGGGGGTCTGCGACGATCAGGCGGGCGCCCTCGCGGATGCGCTTCTTCATGCGCGAGGCGAAGACCGGGTGCCCGTCGGTCGGGTTGGCGCCGATGACGAGGATGACGTCTGACTTGGCGACGGACTTGAAGTCCTGCGTGCCGGCCGAGGTGCCGAGCGTCGTCCGCAGGCCGTAGCCGGTCGGCGAATGGCAGACGCGGGCGCAGGTATCGACATTGTTGTTGCGGAAGGCGGCGCGCACCAGCTTCTGGACGAGGAAGACTTCCTCGTTGGTGCAGCGCGACGAGGTGATTGCGCCGACCGATTCACGGCCGTACTTGGCCTGGATGCGCTTGAACTCGGAAGCCGCGTAATTGATCGCTTCTTCCCAGGACACTTCGCGCCACGGGTCCGTGATCTTCGCCCGGATCATCGGCTTGGTCATACGGTCGGTGTGGGTCGCATAGCCCCAGGCGAAGCGGCCCTTGACGCAGCTATGGCCCTCGTTGGCCTTGCCGTCCTTGTAGGGCACCATGCGGATGACGCGGTCGCCCTGCATCTCGGCCTTGAACGAGCAGCCGACGCCGCAATAGGCGCAGGTCGTGACCACCGAATGCTCGGGCTGGCCATGCTCGATGACCTTGTTCTCCATCAGCGTTGCCGTCGGGCAGGCCTGCACGCAGGCGCCGCAGGAAACGCATTCGGACCCCAGGAAATCGGTTGGCCCTGCCGCGACGCGCGAGTCGAAGCCGCGGCCGGTGATCGTCAGCGCGAAGGTGCCCTGCACCTCCTCGCAGGCGCGCACGCAGCGATTGCAGACGATGCATTTCGAGGGATCGTAGGTGAAATAGGGGTTCGAGGTGTCCTTCGCGAGCCAGTTCTCGTTGACCGCGCCGTCCTTGCCCTTGGCGAAGACGTGGTTCTCGCCCTCGTAGCCGTAGCGCACCTCGCGCAGGCCGACGGCGCCGGCCATGTCCTGCAATTCGCAGTCGCCATTGGCCGAGCAGGTCAGGCAGTCCAGCGGATGGTCGGAGATGTAGAGCTCCATCACACCCTTGCGCAGGCCGGAGAGATTCTCCGACTGCGTGCGGACGACCATGCCCTCTTCGGCAGGCGTGGTGCAGGAGGCGGGCGTGCCGCGCCGCCCCTCGATCTCGACGAGGCAGAGCCGGCAGGAGCCGAAAGGCTCGAGCGAGTCGGTGGCGCAGAGCTTGGGAATCTTGGTGCCCAGGCTCATCGCGGCGGCCATCACCGAGGTGCCGGCCGGCACCGTGACGCTCTGGCCGTCGATGGTCAGCGTCACCGTCTTCTCGGAGAGACGGATCGGCGTGCCGTAGTCGATTTCCTTGATCAGGGCCATCTCAGCCTCCTCACTCGGCCGCCAGAGGCAGCGGAGGACGGTCGAAATCTTCGGGGAAATGGTTGAGCGCGCTCAGCACCGGCATGGGGGTCAGGCCCCCCATCGCGCAGAGCGAGGCGTCGGTCATCAGTTTCGAGAGATCGCGCAGCACGGCGATGTTCTTCGGGACTTCGGCACCGGCGATGATCCGGTCCATCGTCTCGACGCCGCGCGTAGCCCCAATGCGGCAGGGCGTGCACTTGCCGCAGCTCTCCTTGGCGCAGAATTCGAAGGCGAAGCGGGCCTGCTTCGCCATATCCACCGTGTCGTCGAACACGACGATGCCGCCATGGCCGAGCATCGCGCGCATGGCCGCGAGGGCCTCGTAATCCATCTGCACGTCGAGCTGCCCGGCCGTGAGATAGGCGCCGAGCGGTCCGCCGACCTGCACGGCCCGGATCGGCCGGCCCGAGAGCGTGCCGCCGCCCATATCCTCGATGATCTCGCGGAGCGTGATGCCGAAGGCGAGCTCAATCAGCCCGCCGCGCTTGACGTTGCCGCCGAGCTGGATCGGCAGCGTGCCGCGCGAGCGGCCCATGCCGTAATCGGCATAGGCCTGCGCGCCATGGTCCAGGATCCAGGGCACGGCGGCGAAGGAGAGCACGTTGTTGACGACGGTCGGCTTGCCGAACAGGCCCTGCAGGGCCGGCAGCGGCGGTTTGGCGCGGACGATGGCGCGCTTGCCTTCGAGGCTCTCCAGCAGCGAGGTTTCCTCGCCGCAGATATAGGCGCCGGCCCCGAGCCTCACTTCCAGATGGAACGCATGCTGCGAGCCCATCACCGAGGCGCCGATCATCCCGGCGGCCTCGGCCTTCAGGATGGCGCGCTGGAGCGTGCGATGGGCATGCGGGTATTCGGAGCGGAGGTAGATGTAGCCGCGCGTCGCGCCGACCGCGATCGCGGCGATCGTCATGCCCTCGATCACGAGATAGGGGTCGCCTTCGAACAGCATGCGGTCGGCGAAGGTGCCGCTATCGCCCTCGTCGGCATTGCAGACGATATACTTCTGCTCGGCCTTCGCGTCGTGGACGGTCTTCCACTTGATGCCGGTCGGGAAGCCGGCGCCGCCGCGCCCGCGCAGGCCCGACGCCTTCACCGCCTCGACGATCTCGCCGCCGGTGAGGGCAAGCGCGTTCTCCAGTCCCTTGAAACCGCCATGGGCGCGGTAATCGGCGATCGAGAGCGGGTCGATGACGCCGACGCGCTCGAAGGTGAGGCGCTGCTGGCGCTTCATCCAGTCGAGCTCCTCGGTCTTGCCGAGTCGCAAGCCATGCGCGCCGCCCGAGACAAGGCTGGCGTCGAACAGCGCAGCGACATCCTTTGCCGCGACCGGGCCATAGGCGATCCGGCCTTCCGCCGTCTCGACCTCGACCATGGGCTCCAGCCAGAGCAGGCCGCGCGAGCCGTTGCGGACGATCTCGACGGAAAGCCCGCGCGCTGCCGCCTCGCTGGCGATGGCCTGCGCGACGGCTTCCGCGCCGACCGAGAGAGCGGCAGCGTCGATGGGGACGAAGATCCGGACCGGGTTGGCGCTCATGAATGCGCCCTTCCGTGCTGGCAGAGCCCGGCGATGCGGGCGGCATCGACGCGCCCGATCAGTTCGCCATCGACCAGGGCGGAGGGCCCGAGCGCGCAATTGCCGAGACAATACACCGTTTCGACGATGGCGTCGCCGGCATGGTGGTCGTCGACCGCGATGCCATGCTTGGCGGAGAGCTCGTCGACGACCGTTTCGCAACCCAGGGCCTGGCAGGCTTCGGCCCGGCACAGCTTGACGGTGCGCGTCGGCTGCGGGGTCGTCTTGAAATCATGGTAGAAGGAGATCGCACCATGGACCTCGGCGCGCGACAGGTTCAGCGCTTCCGCGATCAGCGGCACGGCCTGCGGGTCGACATAGCCGAACTCGTCCTGCAGGGCGTGCAGCATCGGCAGCGTGGCGCCTTCCAGATGCGCCAGCCCCGCGACGATCATGCGTGCGCTGTCCTGATCCCAGGCCGGATAAGCCGCCATCTTTCCTCCATAGGTCCGGTTCGCCGGACGCTCGTTAAGGGGAGGGTGGTTGAAACTGGAATGATTTCAAATCGTTTCTTTCGAAGGTGTGATAGTTTTTAACTATCAAAACTGGGGGACTGACACCGCTTCGGGAGTTTCGGCCTTGGTGGGCTGATCGAAAATGCCGTGCTGCATCGATTTTGCGCTGCACAATGCGGTGGCGGTTCTAAGACGATAGACGAAGTCTATCGTACGATCGGACGCCGCGGCAGCCCGGCATCGGTGACCGGCTTCGTCATCATCAGGAGGTTGCGCGCCAGCGGTGCCACCGGCTGCCGGTCGGCCACGATCAGGCCGATCGTGCGCTGCGCCTCCGGCTCGACCAGCGACAGCGCCCTCGTGCCGAGCGGCACGCCGAAGAATTCCAGCAATTGCAGCGAGACGATGCTGGCGACGCCCTGGATGCCGGCATGCGAGCAGAGGTTGAAGATCGAATTGGTCTCGATCATCGGACGCGGCGCCGTGCCGACCGAGCGGAAGATGCCGTCGATGATGCGCCGGTTCTGCATGTCGCCGGTGAGCAGGCAGAGCTTCTGCTCCGCGGCTTCGGCCCAGGTGATCGTGTCGCGCGCGCCGAATGGCCCGTCCTCGCGCGTCAGCAGCACGTAGGATTCCTGATAGATCGGCTTGGAGATCACCCGGTCGAGCGGCTCGTTGTCGAGATAGGTCAGACCGACATCGAGCTCGAAATCGTCGATGCCCTGTTGGATCTCCTGCGAGGTCAGCGACAGCACGGTCAGCGACACCGCCGGGTAGCGCTCCGAGAAGGGCGCGGTGATATGCGCGATCATCGGCAGCGCGGTCGGGATCGCGCCGAGCCGGATGCGGCCGGAGACACCTTCGCGCAGTTCGGCGATCGAATCCTTCATCACCTCGGCCTCGGCCAGGATGCGCCTGGCATGGGCGAGCACGACCTCGCCCTCCTTGGTGAAGCCCTGGAAGCGTCGCCCGCGCTCGACGATCATCACGCCGAGCTCCTCCTCGAGCTGCACGATCGCGGCCGAGAGCGTCGGCTGCGAGACATGGCACGCCTCGGCCGCGCGGCGGAAATGCTTCTCGCGGGCGAGCGCGTCGAGATAGACCAGCTGGCGAATGATCATGGCGTCGGCTCGGAGGCGGCGGAGAGCGCCGCGCGCCCGAGCATCGGCAGCTTGCGCGGGCGATGCAAGCGCGGCGGTTGCATTCCTGCAAACAGCCTGTTGCTGGCGGGGCAACGCCTGGAGAATTGCGCTGGGGCAATCCCGACCCTAACTCCCGGAGGCCGGGATGGCCGGCAGGCAAAAGGCCGCCTCGCGGCCTCGGGATGATCATGGCACAGGAACTGGAATTCGGGCTCGACACCTTCGGCGACGTCACCAACGGGGCGGACGGCAAGCCGCTGCCGCATGCGCAGGTGATCCGCAATCTCGTCGACGAAGCCGTCCTGGCCGATCAGGTCGGCATCGATTTCATCGGCGTCGGCGAGCATCATCGTGCCGATTTCGCGGTTTCCTCGCCGGAGACGGTGCTGGCCGGCATGGCGACGCGCACCAGCCGGATCAAGCTCGGCTCGGCCGTGACCGTGCTGAGCTCGGACGATCCGATCCGCGTGTTCCAGCGCTTCGCGACGGTCGATGCGCTCTCGAACGGGCGCGCCGAGGTCATCCTCGGCCGGGGCTCCTTCACCGAGTCCTTCCCGCTCTTCGGGCTCGACCTGCGCGATTACGAGAAGCTGTTCGAGGAGAAGCTCGATCTCTTCGCCGGCCTGCTGCCGCAGGAGCCTTTGACCTGGCAGGGTTCGATCCGCCCGCCGCTCAAGGATCAGCTCGTCTATCCGCCGGTTGAGAACGGCCCGCTCAAGGCCTGGATCGGCGTCGGCGGCAGCCCGGAATCGGTGGTGCGCGCGGTGCGCTACGACCTGCCCTTGATGCTCGCCATCATCGGCGGCGACCCGCTGCGCTTCAAGCCGTTCGTGGACCTGTACCACCGCGCCTATGGCCAGATCGGCAAGCCGGCCAAGCCAGTCGGCGTGCATTCGCCGGGCTATGTCGCGGCCACCGACGAGCAGGCGAAGGAGGAGTTCTTCCCGGCCTACAAGCAGATGCGGGATCGCATCGGCGCCGAGCGTGGCTGGCCGCCGATGGGCCGCGACGAGTTCGAGCAGGAGGTCGCGCGCGGCTCGCTCTATCTGGGCTCGCCCGAGACGGTGGCGCGCAAGATCGCTGCGACCGCCAAGGGGCTGGGCATCGCCCGCTTCCAGCTGAAATACAGCGCCGGCCCGCTGGAGCATGAGAAGGCGATGGAGTGCATCCGGCTCTACGGCGAGAAGGTCGTGCCGCTGGTGCGGGAGATGCTGGCTTAAGGCAGGTTGAGGCACCTCACGTCATGGTCGGGCTTGTCCCGACCATCCACGTCTTCCTTTCGCGAATGCGGTGGTTAAGACGTGGATGCTCGCCACAAGGGCGAGCATGACGGTGGCGGCGACTACCCCACGACCTTCAGCGGATCGACTGACAGCGTCCGCTTCAGCGCCCTCAGACCGAACGTCGTCCGCGTGTGGCGGACGCCCGGAATGCGGTAGATCGTTCCGCGCAGGAAACGCTCGTAATGGTCGGTGCCGCTGACCACGACCTTGGCGAGATAGTCGTATTCGCCGGTGACCAGATGCGCCTCGACCACCTCCGGCGCCCGGCTCAGCGCTTCGCCGCATTGGTCCAGAACCTGGTCGTCGTGCTTGTCGAGCGTGATCTCGACGAAGACGATGTTGTTGTAGCCGAGCGCCTTGTGGTCGAGCAGCGCGACATATTTCTCGATCGCGCCGGACTCCTCCAATCGCTTCACCCGCGTCCAGCACGGGGAGGGCGAAAGCCCGACCTTTTCGGCCAGCGCCTGCGTCGTGAGGCGCCCGTCATCCCGCAACGCAGCGAGAATCTTGCGATCGATTAGATCGAGAGCAGGACCGTTCTGGGTCTTTTTGTTCATCGGACGATCATTCTGGGTATGTCGAGTAAGACAGATGTTTCTTCTGTCTGATTTCACGCTTTCCGGCAAATTCGGAATGAACCTCCGAACCGTCCCCGCTAGCGTTGGTTGCAAGGGGAACGATCGCCGGCCGGCTGTGCGCCTTGCCGCATCACGAGGAGCGCGAGAGGGCGCTTGCGGGATGCGCGCGAAGGCGGAATGCTGGTGGCGTCAGGGATGGAGGCGCTCATGAGCAGCGACAAGTCAGGCCAGACGCCGGCAGCAACCCAGCCACTGCAGTTCCATGTTCCGAAACCAGCGAGCCGTCCGGGTGAGAAACCGGACTTCTCCCATGTCGTGATCCCGAAGGCCGGCTCCGTCGCCCGCCCGCCGGTCGATGTCGATCCCAAGGACATCCGCGACCTCGCCTATTCGATCATCCGCGTGCTCGACCGCGAGGGCGAGGCGGTCGGCCCCTGGGTGCCGGATCTCTCGCATGAGGACCTGATCCGCGGCCTGCGCCACATGATGACGCTGCGCACCTTCGATGCGCGCATGCAGATGGCGCAGCGCCAGGGCAAGACCTCGTTCTACATGCAGCACACGGGCGAGGAGGCGGTGAGCTGCGCCTTCCGCATCGCGCTCCAGCCCGGCGACATGAACTTCCCGACCTATCGTCAAGCGGGCCTGCTGATCGCGCACGACTACCCGCTCGTCGACATGATGTGCCAGATCTACTCGAACGAGCGCGACCCGATGAAGGGCCGGCAATTGCCGGTGATGTACTCCTCCAAGGAGCACGGCTTCTTCTCGATCTCCGGCAATCTCGCGACGCAATACGTTCAGGCGGTCGGCTGGGCGATGGCCTCGGCGATCAAGAACGACACCCGCATCGCCGCCGCCTGGATCGGCGACGGCTCGACGGCGGAATCGGATTTCCACGCAGCCCTCGTCTTTGCCTCGACCTACAAGGCCCCCGTCGTCCTCAACGTCGTCAACAACCAGTGGGCGATCTCGACCTTCCAGGGCATCGCGCGCGGCGGTTCCGGTACGTTTGCCGCAAGGGGGCTCGGCTTCGGCATCCCGGCGCTGCGCGTCGACGGCAACGACTACCTCGCGGTCTATGCCGTCGCGCAATGGGCGGTCGAGCGCGCCCGCCGCAATCTGGGTCCTACGCTGGTCGAATACGTCACCTACCGCGCCGGCGCCCATTCCACCTCGGACGACCCTTCCGCCTACCGCCCCAAGCACGAATCCGACGACTGGCCCTTGGGCGATCCGCTGATCCGCCTGAAGCAGCACCTGATCGCGGTCGGCGCCTGGTCGGAGGAGCGCCACAAGCAGGCGGAAGCCGAGATCCTCGCCACCGTCATCGCTGCGCAGAAGGAGGCCGAGAGCTTCGGCACCCTGCATTCCGGCGGCAAGCCCTCGGCGCGCGACATCTTCGAGGACGTTTATGCCGAGCTGCCGCCGCATCTGCGCCGCCAGCGCCAGCAGATCGGAGTCTGACGCGATGTCCCGCATGACGATGATCGAGGCGATTCGCTCCGCGATGGACGTCGCCATGGGCCGCGACGACGATGTCGTGGTCTTCGGCGAGGATGTCGGCTTCTTCGGCGGCGTCTTCCGCTGCACCCACGGGCTGCAGCAGAAATACGGCGTCTCCCGCTGCTTCGACGCGCCGATCAGCGAGGCCGGCATCGTCGGCACGGCGATCGGCATGGCCTCCTATGGCCTGAAGCCCTGCATCGAGATCCAGTTCGCCGACTACATGTATCCGGCCTATGACCAGATCGTCTCGGAGGCCGCCCGCCTGCGCTACCGCTCGGCCGGCGACTTCACCTGCCCGCTGGTGATCCGCATGCCGACCGGCGGCGGCATCTTCGGCGGCCAGACCCACAGTCAGAGCCCGGAAGCCCTCTTCACCCATGTCTCCGGCCTGAAGACGATCGTCCCGTCCAACCCCTATGACGCCAAGGGCCTGCTGATCGCGGCGATCGAGGACCCGGACCCGGTGATCTTCCTGGAGCCGAAGCGGCTCTATAACGGCCCGTTCGACGGCCATCACGACAGGCCCGTCACGGCCTGGTCGAAGCATGAGCTCGCCGAGGTGCCGGAGGGCCATTACACCGTGCCGCTCGGCAAGGCGGTGACGCGGCGCGAGGGCTCGGCCGTCACGATCCTCGCCTATGGCACAATGGTCCATGTCGCGCTGGCGGCCGCGGAGGACACCGGCATCGACGCCGAGGTGGTCGACCTGCGCACGCTCGTCCCGCTCGATCTGGAGGCGATCCTGGCCTCGGTCCAGAAGACCGGCCGCTGCATCGTGCTGCACGAGGCGACCCTGACCTCCGGCTTCGGCGGCGAACTCGCTGCCTTGGTGCAGGAGCACTGCTTCTACCATCTGGAGGCGCCAGTCATGCGCGTCACCGGTTGGGATACGCCCTATCCGCATGCGCAGGAATGGGACTACTTCCCGGGCCCCGCCCGCCTTGGACAGGCGCTGCGCGACATCATGGAGGCACGCTGATGGCCGAGCGCATCATCAAGCTGCCGGATGTCGGCGAGGGCATCGCGGAAGCCGAACTCGTCGAGTGGCGCGTCAAGGTCGGGGATATCGTTCGCGAGGACGACCTGCTCGCCGCCGTGATGACCGACAAGGCGACGGTCGAGATTCCCTCTCCCGTCGAGGGCGAGGTCACCTGGGTCGGCGCCGAGGTCGGCGACACCGTGGCGATCGGCTCGGCCATCGTGAAGCTCAAGGTTGCGGGCGATAGTGCCGCGGCCGAAGAGCCCGCCGAGGACGCGCCGGCCGAGGAGCCGGCTCCGGTCGCCGCACCGCCCAAGGCCGAAAAGCCCGCTGCGCCGGCTGCTCCTGCCAAGCTGGCTGTGTCGCCTCCGCCGCCGAAAGCCGCGCGCGCCGACGCAGCTCCCGTCCAGCGCCGCGCGCCGGGCGAGAAGCCGCTGGCCTCGCCGGCCGTGCGCCTGAAGGCGCGGGAGGCCGGGGTCGACCTGCGCCAGGTTCAGGGTACCGGCCCGGCCGGCCGCATCACCCATCAGGATATCGACGCCTTCCTGCTGCACGGCCCGGAGCCGGCCCGTGGTGGCGGGCTCGTCGAGCAGAGCGCCGTCACCGAGGTCAAGGTCGTCGGCCTGCGCCGCCGCATCGCCGAGAAGATGGCGCTGTCGAAATCGCGCATTCCGCACATCACCATCGTCGAGGAGGTCAACGTCTCGCCGCTGGAGGACCTGCGCGCGACGCTGAACAAGAAGCCGACGCCGGAGCGACCGAAGCTGACGCTCTTGCCCTTCCTGATGCGCGCCATGGTCAAGGCGCTCGCCGAGCAGCCGGCGCTGAACGCGCTCTATGACGATGATGCCGGGATCGTGCGCCAGCATGCCGCGATCAATATCGGCATCGCCACGCAGACGCCGACCGGCCTGATCGTGCCGGTCGTGAAGCATGCCGAGGCGCGCGATCTCTGGGGCTGCGGGATCGAACTCGCCCGGCTCGCCGAGCGGGGCCGCGACGGCACCGCGACCCGCGACGAATTGACCGGCTCGACCATCACCATCACCTCGCTCGGTGCGCTCGGCGGCATCGCGACGACGCCGGTGATCAACTACCCGGAAGTCGCCATCGTCGGCGTCAACAAGATGGTCGTGCGCCCGGTCTGGGACGGCACCACCTTCGTGCCGCGCAAGATGATGAACCTCTCCTCCAGCTTCGACCACCGCGTCATCGATGGCTGGGACGCCGCCGTCTTCGTGCAGCGGCTGAAGGAGTTGCTGGAGAACCCAGCCACGCTCTTCGTGGATATGTGACGTGATGAAGCTCGGAAACACCGCGTCATCCCGGACAAGCCGCGTTAGCGGCGCAGATCCGGGATCCATCGTAGGGCGCGGCGCTCTACGATGGATCCCGACGTTCCGCTTCGCTTCGGCCGGGATGACGGCGAGGTTCCACCGCATGATTCCGACCCGTTGTGGCGAGGGCCGTCCATGACCGAGATCACCTGCAAGCTCCTTGTCATCGGTGCCGGCCCCGGCGGCTATGTCTGCGCCATCCGCGCCGGCCAGCTCGGCATCGACACCGTCATCGTCGAGAGCACCAAGCTCGGCGGTTCCTGCCTCAATGTCGGCTGCATCCCCTCCAAGGCGATGATCCATGTCGCCGAGGAGTTCGAGAAGGCGGCGGAAGCCGCCGCCGGCAAGACGCCCTTCGGCCTGACCGCAGCCGAGCCGAAGCTCGACCTGAAACAGGCCGTGGCCTGGAAGGACGGCATCGTCCAGCGCCTCAACAACGGCGTCGCCGGCCTGCTGCGCAAGGCCAAGGTCAAGATCGTCCATGGCAAGGCCCGCTTCCGCGACGGCAAGACCGTGGTCGTCGAGACCGAGACCGGCCCGAAGACGATCCAGGCCGAGGCGATCGTCATCGCGACCGGCTCGGCGCCGGTCGAACTGCCCTTCCTGCCCTTCGGCGGCAACGTCATTTCCTCGACCGGCGCGCTGGCGTTGACCGAAGTACCGAAGCGCCTCGTCGTGGTCGGCGGCGGCTATATCGGGCTGGAACTGGGCACCGCCTTCGCCAAGCTCGGCGCCAAGGTCACGGTCGTTGAGGCGCAGGACAAGATCCTGCCGCTCTATGATGCCGAGCTGACCGGCCCGATCTCCAAGCGCCTGACCGCGCTCGGCGTCGAGGTGCTGCTAGGGGCCAAGGCGCTTGGCCCGACGCCCAAAGGCGGCGCGCAAAAGGGCGACGGCCTGCGCATCGAGACGGCGGACGGCAAGGAGCGCAGCCTGCCGGCCGACAAGATCCTGGTCACGGTTGGCCGCAAGCCGGTCACGGACGGTCTCGGCCTCGAAAACCTCGTGCTCGACATGGACGGCCGCTTCATCCGTATCGGCGAGCGCTGCGAGACGGCGATGCGCGGCATCTACGCCATCGGCGACGTCACCGGCGAGCCGATGCTGGCGCATCGCGCCATGGCGCAGGGCGAGATGGTCGCGGAGATCGTCGCCGGCCTGCCGCGGGCCTGGGACAAGCGCGGCATCGCGGCGATCTGCTTCACCGATCCCGAGATCGTCTCGGTCGGCCTCTCGCCGGACGAGGCCAAGCGCGCCGGCCATGAGCTCAAGATCGGCCAGTTCCCCTTCGCCGCCAATGGCCGCGCCATGACCCGCCATGGCGAGGCCGGCTTCGTCCGCGTCGTCGCGCAGGCCGGCAGCGAATTGGTGCTGGGTATCCAGGCGGTCGGGCAGGGCGTTTCCGAGCTTTCGGCGGCCTTCGGGCTTGCGGTCGAGATGGGTGCGACGCTGCAGGACATCGCCGGCACGATCCATGCCCATCCGACGCTGGGCGAGGCCTTCCCGGAGGCCGCGATGAAGGCGCTCGGCCACGCGCTGCATATCTGAGTGGGTTCGGCACTCCGTTCCAAGCAAAGGCGCGAGTCATCCCGGCCGTAGCGCAGCGAAGAGTCGGGACCCATTCCGGAGCGCTTCCGACAGAGGTTCCGGAATGGATCCCGGGTCTCCCTTCGGTCGCCCGGGATGACCCGCGTTTGGTTCTGACAGGTCGCAGCACCCCGCGACGGATCCGCGCAGGCAGTCGGCTATGATGCATACAATCTTGACATTGTCTGTATCGAGAGCGATCTGAGGGGCGACGCCGAACGAACGGCGCCGTCCTGAGGAGACATTCCATGTCCGGCGAGCACTGGCCGCCACTCTCTCCGCTCAAGACCGGCCTGCGCGGCCGCTGCCCGCGCTGCGGGCAGGGCAAGATGTTCGAAGGCTTCCTGAAGCTGAAGCCGAAATGCGAGAATTGCGGCCTCGATTATGCCTTCGCCGATCCGGCGGACGGGCCGGCCTTCTTCGTGATGATGTTCGTCTGCATCCCGGCCGCGGCTTTCCCGCTCTGGCTGGAGCTGAACTACAATCCGCCGACCTGGGTGCATCTGGTTACGACGCTGCCGCTGATCCTTCTGACCTGCATCCCGCCCTTGCAGCCGCTCAAGGGCTGGCTGATCGCCTCGCAATATTTCCACAAGGCCGAGGAAGGCCGGCTCGCGCGCCCGGTGCCGCAGGACAAGCCGGTCGCCTCGAACTGAGGCGGGCGCTCAGCGCTCCGCCCGGATCAGCCCGGCGAGAAGGCCAAGCGCCTCGACCAGCCGGGCCCGCTCGGGGATGGCGCCGAGCGCGATCCGGATCGCATCCGGCGCTGTTCCGCCGGTGCTGAAGGCATCGGCTGCCATCACGCCCAGGCCCGCCTCGCGGGCGCGTTCGATCAATCGATCGCCTGCCCAATGCGCGGGCAGGGGCTGCCAGACATGCAGGGCATGCGGATGGGCCTGCATCGTCGCGGGCAGGATCTGCCGCGCCAGCGATTGCCGTTCGGCCGCCTCGCGCCGGACGCCGTCCAGCAGGTCCCTTGCCGCGCCGATCCTGATCCAGTGTGCAGCAAGCGCCGTCATCAGGGGCGCGGGCATCAGGGCGGTTGCGCGCAATGCGGCAAGATAGGGGGAACTGTCGACGCCTTCCGGCATCATGACGAAGGCCGTGCGCAGGCCGGGCGTCAGCACCTTCGACAAGGTCGCGACATGCCAGGTCCGTTCAGGCGCTAGCGCTGCTAGCGGCGCGGGCGCATCGCCGGCGAGCAGGCTGTAGGGATCGTCCTCGATCAATCTGAGATCGCGGTGGCGGGCGACGGCGACAAGGTCCTGCCGGCGTCGTTCCGGAATGGTGATGCAGGTCGGGTTCTGCAGCGTCGGCGTCAGGGCGAACAGTTTTGCGCCATGCCGGTTCGCGGTCTCGTCGAGCGCGTCAGGCAACGGACCGTCTTCATCGCTCGCGACTGGCACGATCGTAAGACCCCGCTGCCGCGCCGCGCCGATCAGTCCGGGATAGGTCAGCGGCTCCATCAGGATCGTGTCGCCCGGCCGGGCCAGCAGCGAGAGCAGGGCGTTGAGTCCGGTCTGGGCGCCCGATACTACGGCGATGCGCTGTGGCGGAACTGTTCCCATCAGGGGCGCCAGCCATGCGGCGCCGGCCGCACGCTCGGCCAGCGAACCGGCGCCGCCATGATAGTTCATCAGCTGGTCGGCATCGCTGCGCGCCAGGATTTCGGCGATGCCGCGCTGCATCAGCTCGCCCAGCCGCAGGCCCTTCGGCGCTGGCGGGATGGTCATGCTGAGATCGAGCGGCGGCCCTTCCTGCTCCTGCCGTGCCGAGATGAAGGAGCCGCGCCCCGTCACCGCATCGATCAAGCCGCGCTCGCGGGCTTCGCCGAAGGCACGCGTCACCGTGGTGAGGTCGACGGCGAGATGCTCGGCCAGCCGGCGTTGCGGCGGCAAGCGATCCCCCGGCCGCAGCAGCCCGGTCGCAACGGCGCGTTCGAGCTGCGCGACGATCTGCAGATAGCGCGGTCCCGCGGCCGGATCGAGCCGGCCTGTCCAGTGGAGCGCGTCATCGCTGTCGGCCATCGCCAAGCCTGATTTCCATACATTCATTGGATTGTAGGTATCGCATAGCGCGGCCCGCGCGTTCGCGCCAGAGGCATGCCATCGCCGCCGTCCCCTTTCGCGGAGATGCCGGTGGTGGCGGGCTTCCTCTCCTGTCATAGAGCGATCTCAGCCGGACCGGAGACAGGGCATGGCACGCCTGCGCCTCGATGCGCTCGACCGCAAGATCATAGGGGAATTGCAGATCAATTCGCGCCTCTCGGTGCAGGATCTGGCCGAGCGCGTGGGCCTCTCCGCCTCGCCCTGCGCGCGGCGCATCCGCATACTGGAGGAGGCCGGCGTGATCACCGGCTATGCCGCGATCATCGACCAGACCAAGGTCGGCCTGCCGATCAGCGTCTTCGTCTCGATCAAGCTGGAGCGCCAGCGCGAGGACGAGCTCGACCGGTTCTCGCAGGCCGTGGCGCGCTGGCCCGAGGTGGTCGATTGCTACCTGATGACCGGCCAGCGCGACTATCTCTTGCGCATCGTGGTGCGCGACCTGCCGGCCTATGAGCGCTTCCTCAAGGACAAGCTGACGCGCCTCGACGGCGTCGCCTCGATCGAGTCGAGCTTTGCGCTTGGCCAGGTGAAGCGCTCCAGCGCACTGCCGATCGCGGCGGTGCCGGAGGAGGATTAGGCGAGACCGGTTCGCATGCTCGTCATGGTCGGGCTTGTCCCGACCATCCACGTCTTCGCTGGACGAGCGCAATGTTCAAGACGTGGATGCTCGCCACAAGGGCGAGCATGACGGTGGTCTCCTGAAGAGAAGGGAACGAGCGTCCTACCGCTCGGCCGAAGCCGCCCAGATATTGATCCCGCCATCGACGGCGTGCCTGTCGATCGCCGCCAGCTCTTCAGTCGAAAACTCCGGGTTCTTCAGCGCGGCGACGCAATCCGTCACCTGCTCCGGCCGGCTCGCGCCGATCAGGGCCGAGGTGACGCGTCCGCCGCGCAGGACCCAGGCGATCGCCATCTGGGCGAGACTCTGGCCGCGCGCCGCCGCGATCTCGTTCAGCGCGGCGATGCTCCTGAGATTGGCCTCGCTGAGGAAGCCGTCGCGGAAGGAGGGGGCCTTCTTGTCGGCGCGGCTGCCGGCCGGGACGCCCTTCAGGTATTTGTCGGTCAGCATGCCCTGCGCCAGCGGCGAGAACACGATCGAGCCAATGCCCTCGGCGTCGAGCGTGTCGAGCAGGCCGTCCTGCTCGATCCAGCGATTGAGCATCGAATAGCTCGGCTGGTGGATCAGGCAGGGCGTGCCGAGCCGGCGCAGGATCGCGGCCGCCTCCTGCGTACGCTTCGCGTTGTAGGAGGAGAGGCCGACATAGAGCGCCTTGCCCTGGCGCACGATGGCGTCGAGCGCACCCATCGTTTCTTCCAGCGGCGTGTTCGGGTCGAAGCGATGCGAATAGAAGATATCGACATAGTCGAGCTTCATCCGCTTCAGGCTCAGGTCGAGGCTGGAGATCAGGTATTTGCGGCTGCCCCATTCGCCATAGGGGCCGGGCCACATCCGGTAGCCGGCCTTGGTCGAGATCACGAGCTCGTCGCGATAGCCGGCGAAATCCTGGCCGAGGATCTCGCCGAAGGCGGTCTCGGCCGAGCCGGGCGGAGGACCGTAATTATTGGCGAGGTCGAAATGCGTGATGCCGAGGTCGAAAGCCGTGCGGCAGATCTCGCGCATATTGGCGTGTTGGCCGGTCTCGCCGAAATTCTGCCAGAGGCCGAGCGAGAGCGCCGGCAATTGCAGCCCGCTGCGGCCGCAGCGGTTGTAGCGCATCGCGTCATAGCGGTTCGGATTGACCATGGCCCCAAGCCTCTCAATCGATTGAAACGGGTATAAAATGAAGGCCCGGTGGCGTTTGGTCCACCGGGCCTCGCTGTCGCTGGAACCTCGCCGTCATGCTCGCCCTTGTGGCGAGCATCCACGTCTTGAACGCAGCGCTTCAAGAGCGAAGACGTGGATGGTCGGGACAAGCCCGACCATGACGGGAAGCGTCCTTGTTCAACGACCGGGCGCGCTGCCTCAGGCCGCGGCGTAGCCGACCGTGCCCTTGATCTCGAGGAACTCCTCAAGGCCGAAATCGGCGTATTCGCGGCCGTTGCCGGACTGCTTGTAGCCGCCGAAGGGCGCGCCGGCGTCCCAGGCCGGATAGTTGATGTAGACATTGCCCGAGCGCATCTGCGCGGCGATGCCGCGCGCACGCTCCTGCGAGCCCGACTGGACATAGGAGGCGAGGCCGTAGGGCGTGTCGTTGGCGCGCTCCACCACCTCGTCGTCGCTCTTGTAGGGCAGGATCGACAGCACGGGGCCGAAGATTTCCTCGCGGGCGATGGTCATCTCGTCGGTCACGCCGCCGAACACGGTCGGGCGAACGTAGTAGCCGCGATTGAGCCCTTCCGGACGGCCGGGGCCGCCGGTGACCAGCGTCGCGCCTTCCTTGATGCCGGCCTCGATCAGGCGCTGGATCTTCTCGTACTGGACCTCGCTGACGACCGGGCCGAGGAAGACGCCATCCGCCGAGGGGGCGCCGACCTTGAGCGGCTCGGCCACCTGCTTGGCGATGGCGAGCGCCTCCTCATGCAGCTTCTCCGGCACGAACATCCGGGTCGGCGCGTTGCAGGACTGGCCGGAGTTGCGCATCACGCTCTCGACGCCGAGCTTCACCGATTTCTTCAGGTCGGCATCGTCCAGGATGATGTTGGCCGACTTGCCGCCGAGCTCCTGGTGCACGCGCTTGACGGTGTCCGCCGCCGCCTTGGCGACGAGGATGCCGGCGCGGGTCGAGCCGGTGAAGGAGACCATGTCGACGCCGGGATGGCGCGAGATCGCTTCGCCGACCGTCGGGCCGTCGCCGTTGACGAGGTTGAACACGCCCTTCGGTACCCCGGCCTCTTCCATCGCTTCCGCGAAGATGATGGCGTTGAGCGGCGCGATCTCGGAGGGCTTCAGCACCATGGTGCAGCCGGCGGCGAGCGCAGGCGCGACCTTGCACATGATCTGGTTGAGCGGCCAGTTCCACGGCGTGATCATGCCGACGACGCCGATCGGCTCCTTGGCGATCAGGGTGGTGCCGCGCAGCTCCTCGAACTCGAAGTTCTCGAGGGTCTCGATCATCTTGGCGAGATGGGCAGTGCCCATCGCGGCCTGCGCGCGGTGCGCCAGCTCCTTCGGCGCGCCCATCTCGCGCGACAGGATGTCGGCGATGGCGTCGTAGCGCTTCTTGTAGGCCTCGGCGAGGCGGCGCATCAGGGCGAGGCGCTCGGCCTTCGAGGTCTTGGCGAAAGCCGGGAAGGCGGCGCGGGCGGCCGCGACGGCCTTGTCGACATCGGCCTGCTCGCCGAGCGCGATCGTGGCGAAGACCTCCTCGTTCGACGGGTCGATCACGCCGAGCGTGCGGTTGCCCGACGGCTTCACCCACTGGCCGTCGATATAGAATTCGAGCTCATGCGCCATGGTCTGGTCTCCTGCCTCGTCTTGGCTCGTGGCGCGGACAACCTGCCGGAAAGCGGCCGGATATCGATGCCCCGAGCGGGAACTGTGGGTGTCCGACGCGAACGGGCGGCCCTGCGCGATCATGCATCGCCGGCCGCCACCAACGCTGTATCTGACGGGGCGCAACGTTAGGGGGCGGATGCGCGCCTGTCACGGGGCGCCGCGCCGCGTTTGCGGATGGCCGCCATGCAGCGGCGCTTCTTGCGGGGGCTAGAGCCGCGCCTTGACGCTGCGCGGCGTCGCCAGAAGCAGGCTGGTCTCGCTGTTGGTGACGCCGGGGATCATGCGGATGCGCCGGAGCACCTGGTCGAAGGCGATCAGATCGGACGTGCCCAGCTCCACGACAAGGTCCCAGTTGCCGTTGGTCGTGTGGATGCTGGAGACCTCGGTGAAGCCCGAGAGCGCGTCGATCACCGTATCGGCCGCCTGGCCGGCGATCTCGATCATGGTGATGCCGCGCACGGGCAGGTCGATCGCATCCGAGCGCAGGATCACCGTGAAGCCGATGATCTCGCCGGATTGCTCCAGCTTTTCCAGCCGCGCCCGCACCGTCGCCCGCGTCAGGCCGAGATCGGCGGCGAGGTCCGAGATGCTGCGGCGCCCGTCATGGCGCAGCAGGGTGATAAGCTTGCGGTCGAGATCGTCCATCGTTCGAATTGGATAGATGACTTTGCCATATCGATCAATCTTGGCGCCGATCTGGTCGTTTTGGCTTCTTTCGCCTGCCGCCGAAAACAGGGACAATCGCGCCTTCAACGAGAACAGCGCGGGGACCCATGATTCAGCAGCTCAACGTCGTGCCTTTCGTCAGCGTCGACCACATGATGAAGCTGGTCCATGCGATCGGTATCGAGCGGATGCTGTCCGAGATCGCGGGCTATATCGAGGACGATTTCCGGCGCTGGGAAATCTTCGACAAGACGCCGCGCATCGCCTCGCACAGCCTCGAGGGCGTGATCGAACTGATGCCGACCAGCGACGGCAAGCTCTACGGCTTCAAATACGTCAACGGCCACCCCAAGAACATGAAGGCCGGCCTGCAGACGGTCACCGCCTTCGGCCTGCTCTCCGATGTCGCGACCGGCTATCCCGTCCTGCTCTCGGAGATGACCTTCCTGACCGCCCTGCGCACGGCGGCGATGTCGGCGGTGGCGGCGAAGCATCTCGCCCCGAAACACGCCGCGACCATGGCGATCATCGGCAATGGCGCCCAGTCCGAGTTCCAGGCCTTCGCCTTCCGCGCGATCCTCGGCATCGAGAATCTGCGGCTCTATGACGTCGATCCGGCCGCGACCGAGAAATGCGCCCGCAACCTCGCCCGGCACGGCTTCAGGATCACCCGCTGCGCCACCGCGATGGAAGCGGTCGAGGGTGCCGAAATCGTCACCACGGTCACGGCCGACAAGCAGTACGCGACGATCCTGACCGACAACATGGTCGGTGCCGGCATTCACATCAACGCTGTCGGCGGCGACTGCCCCGGCAAGACCGAGATCCATCGCGACGTGCTGCTGCGCTCCTCGATCTTCGTCGAATATCCGCCGCAGACCCGCATCGAGGGCGACATCCAGCAGCTCGACGCCGACCATCCGGTCGAGGAGCTCTGGAAGGTCATCGCCGGCACGGCTCAGGGACGTACCGATAGCAGCCAGATCACGATGTTCGACTCGGTCGGTTTCGCGATCGAGGATTTTTCAGCGTTGCGCTATGTCTATGAGCGCATCCGCGAGGCCGGCACCTATGTCGATCTCGACCTGATCGCCGACCCGGACGATTCCCGCGACCTGTTCGGCATGCTGATGCGCGCCGCGCCGGGCTCGGCTGCCGCGGCCTGAGCGTCAGCCGGCCTGACTGAGCGCCAGGAACGCCGCCGCCGCCTTGGCGAGGTAGCGTTCCTTGTGGCGAAGTGCGAGGAAGCGACGCTTCGGCAATGGCAGCGCCACCGTAGCGAGCCGCCCGGCTGCGATCGCATTGGCGGCGACGAGCCGCGAGATCGCGGTCGCGCCCGCGCCGGCCGCAACGGCCGCACAGATTGCCTCGTTGGACGGCAGTTCCAGTGCAATGGCGAGATCTGTCGTTGCGAGGCCGAGCCCCGGCAAAGCCGCCTCGAACATCGCCCGCGTCCCCGAGCCCGGCTCGCGCAGGACCCAGACGCCTTGCGACAGCTCGACAGGCGAGGGCGGCTGCTGCGACCACGCATGGCCGGGCGGCACGACGATGACGAGTTCATCCTCGGCCACGGCCGTGATCGCCAGCGCCGGGTCGTCGATCTCGCCCTCGATGAAGCCGAGATCGGCCGCACCGTCATGGATCGCGGCGCTCACCGTCTCGGTATTGCCGATCGCGAGCGACACAGTGATGCCGGGATGCTCCCGGCGAAAGCGCTGGATCAATGGCGGCAGCCAGTAATTTGCAACCGTCTGGCTGGCCATCAACGCAAGCGAACCGCGCGCCAATCCCGAGAGATCGGACAGCACCGCCTCCGCTGCCGCCGCCCGCGCCAGTACGGCGCGCGCCTCGGTCAGGAAAAGCTTGCCGGCCTCGGTCAGGACGATCCGCCGGCCGATCCGATCGAACAGTTTCGTCGCATAGCGCGCTTCCAGTGTCGCGATCGCGGAACTCACCGCCGACTGCGTGAGATTGAGGGCACGGGACCCTTGCGTCAGGTGTTCCCGTTCCGCGACGGCGACGAAGATGCGGAGCTGTTCGAGCGTCATGCGCCCGAGCTTACGCGGCGAGCTTCACCAGCAGAAGGCTGAAGCAAGCGATGAACAGGAAGGCGGCGAGCCCGAGCAGCAGCGGGCGCAGGCCCTTGGCCCTGAGCTTGCGGATATCGGTCTCCAGCCCCATCGCGGCCAGGGCCATCGCGAGCAGGAAGGTGGTCGCCGTGACGATGCCGGCCTTGGCATCGGCGGGGATGGTGACGAGGCTGTTGAGCCCGACCATGGCGATGAAGCCGAGCACGAACCAGGGCATCGGCGCCTTGGCCTGCGCGCCGGCATCGCCCTTGCCGCGGGCGCGCCGCGCCGCCATCAGCCCGAGCGTGATCACAACCGGCGCGAGCATCATCACCCGCGACAGCTTGGCGACGGTGCCGAACTCGCCGGCCTGCTGCCCGCCCTGGAAGGCGGCGGCGACGACCTGCGCGATCTCGTGGATCGAGGCGCCCGTCCACAGGCCGTAGCCATGGGCATCGAGATGCAGCAGCCCCGGCAGCAGCGGATAGGTGAACATCGCGATCGAGCCGAAGACGGTGACGCAGGCTACTGCATAGGCGACGTCCTCGTCGGGCGCCTGCGTCACGGTATTGGTCGCGATCACGGCGGAGGCGCCGCAGATCGAGGTGCCCGCCGCGATCAGTTCCGCGAGCTTGCGCTCGACGCCGATCCGCCGGCCGAGCCAGGTGGTGAACAGAAAGGTCGAGACCAGCGTCAGCGCGATCACGGTGATGCCGCTAAACCCCACCGCCAGCACCTGCGCCACGGTGAGCTGGAGGCCGAGGAGGATGATCGCGAAGCGCAGGACCTTGCGCATGGCGAAGGCGACGCCCGCCTTGGCGCGGACCGGGGTGCCGACGAGCTTGTGGAAGCCGATGCCGATCAGGATGGCGAGGATCATCGGGCTGAAGGCGCCGAGCCCCGGCACCTGCCGCAACGCGAAACCGGCCGCCGCGATCGTGCCGGCGAGCAGCAGGCCGGGGCCGATGGCGAGCCACGGCGCGCCGGCCGCCGCCGGGGCGGGCTGTGCGAGGTTCTGCGGGGCGTAAGAGGACATTGACCAGCTCTCCGATGCTGGTCAGGAAATATTCTTCTCCATCCAATCGATCCAATGCGTAATATCAAACGTATCGTTCGTTTGAATCGAATGAATAGGTTGCGGCTCTGCCGTCATTGCGAGGAGCGAAGCGACGAAGCAATCCAGGGGGACTGGGTGAGGCGCTCTGCCCAATCCCCCTGGATTGCTTCGCTGCGCTCGCAATGACGCAGAGGTTGACCGAAAGCCGTCGTTAAAAATGGGCGATCAGCCCTCTGTCGGCATCTCCGCCAGGAACGAGAGATAGGCCGGGTTGTCGCTCTCGCTCCAATAGGGATAGCCGAGCGCATCGAGACGCTTGGTGAGCTGGCCGCGCTGGGCCGGGGGGATCTGGATGCCGGCGAGGATGCGGCCGTAATCGGCGCCGTGATTGCGATAGTGGAACAGCGAGATGTTCCAGTCGGCCGAGAGGCTGTTGAGGAATTTCAGCAGCGCGCCCGGTCGCTCCGGGAACTGGAAGCGGAAGATCAGTTCATCGCCGAGCCCGGGCGCCTTGCCGCCGACCATGTAGCGGATATGCAGCTTGGCGAGCTCGTTGTCGCTCATGTCGAGCACGGGGTAGCCGTGCTCGGAGAGCATCGCGATGATCTGGCGCTTCTCGGCATCGCCCTCGGACAACTGCACGCCGACGAAGATGCGCGCGGCCCTGGGATCGGAATAGCGGTAGTTGAATTCGGTGATCGCACGCCGGCCGAGCAATTCGATAAAGGCGCGGTAGGCGCCGGGCTTCTCGGGGATCGTCACCGCCAGCAGCGCCTCGCGATGCTCGCCGATCTCGGCCCGCTCGGCGATATGGCGCAGGCGGTCGAAATTCATGTTGGCGCCGCTGTTGATCGCGATCAGCGCGCCGCTGCGCTTGGGCCCGCGCGCCGCATAGGCCTTCAGGCCCGCGAGGCTGACGGCGCCGGAGGGCTCGGCGATGGCACGCGTATCCTCGAAGATATCCTTCACCGCCGCGCAGATCTCGTCGGTCGAGACGGTGACGACCTCGTCGAGCAACTCCCGGCAGAGCCGGAACGTCTCTTCACCCGCTTGCCGCACGGCGACGCCGTCGGCGAAGAGACCGACCTGATCGAGCACCACCCGCTCGCCTGCTGCAATCGCGCCGGCCATGGATGCCGCATCCTCCGGCTCGACGCCGATCACCTTGATCTCGGGCCGCAGGAACTTGGCGTAGACCGCGACACCGGCCGCGAGCCCGCCGCCGCCGATCGGCACGAAGATCGCCTCGATCGGCTCGGAATGCTGGCGCAGGATCTCCATGCCGACCGTGCCCTGGCCGGCGATCACGTCCGGGTCGTCATAGGGGTGCACGAAGGTCAGCCCCTTCTCCGCCTCCAGCTTGCGGGCATGGCCATAGGCCTCGTCGAAATTCTCGCCATGGAGAACGACGCGCCCGCCGAGGCTGCGCACCGCCTGCACCTTGATGTCGGGTGTGGTGCGCGGCATCACGATGGTCGCCTTGATGCCGAGCTTTTTCGCCGCCAGCGCCACGCCCTGCGCATGATTGCCGGCGGAGGCGCAGATCACGCCGCGCTCGGCCTCGATCTGGGTAAGCCCGGCGATCTTGTTGTAGGCGCCGCGCAGCTTGAACGAGAAGACGGGCTGCAGATCCTCGCGCTTGAGGAGCGCGCTGCCGCCGAGCCGGGCGGAGAGCCGCGGCAGCGGGTCGAGCGGGCTTTCGATCGCGACGTCATAGACACGCGCCCCGATGATCTTGCGGATGTAGTCTTGCATGGCAGGCCCGTCCTTCGGACGCGGCGATAGTCCGATGTGCGGTTATGTCAATCGAGATCGTTGCGTGCGGCGAGGGACGGGTGGTGCCGGCCATGCGTCGGGCGGGATTGCCAAGCCCCCGGCCGGCGCGCCAAAGCGGTGAGCGAGACAAGGCGCCGCGCAGCGATGGCGTCGCAGAGGTGGAGACGAGCATGAGCTGGGGCGTTCGCGATTTCATGGTGCCGGGCCGGCCGGTTGCGGTCGGCGATCGCGGCATGGCGGCGACCTCGCATCCGGCCTCGACGCTGGCGGCCGTTGAAATTCTGCGCAAGGGCGGCAACGCCATCGACGCCGCCATCGCGGCGGTTGCCGTCCAGGCCGTGGTCGATCCGCACATGACCGGCATCGGTGGCGATTGCTTCGCGATCTATGCCCCGGCCAATGGCAAGATGGTCGCGATCAACGGCTCGGGCCGTTCGGCCGCCAAGGCCGAGCTCGGCTGGTTCCTCGGCCAGGGCATGACCTCGATCGCGGCGGATTCGCCCCATGCTGTGACCGTGCCCGGCGCCATCGACGCCTGGTGCCGCCTCGTTGCCGACCATGGCAGCAAGAGCCTCGACGAGATCTTCGCGCCCGCGATCCGCGCCGCCGAGGAGGGCTTCGTGGTGACGCCGCGCGTCGCCCTCGACTGGGCCAAGGCGCGGGGCCGCATCGAGAAGCACGGCCTCGGCAATGCCGTCTACCTGCCGGGCGGCAATCCCCCGGCCATCGGCGACAAGATGGTCCATCCCGCGCTCGGCAACATGCTGCGCCGCATCGCCCGCGAGGGCCGCTCGGCCTTCTACGAGGGCGAGCTTGCGCAGGACATGGTCTCCGTGCTGAACGCGGCCGGCAGCCTGATCAGCCTTGAGGATTTCGCCGCCTCGAAGCCGGACTATGTCGATCCGATCGGTGCCGATTATCGCGGCCACCGCCTCTGGGAATGCCCGCCGAACGGCCAGGGCATCGCCGCGCTGCTGATCGCGCGCATCCTCGAAGGCTTCGATATGAAGGACGGGAAGCTGAGCGAGGCCGACCGCATCCATCTCCTGGCCGAAGCCAGCAAGGCCGCCTATCGCCAGCGCGATGCGCTGGTCGCCGATCCGGCCGTCAGCCCCTTCGACACGGAGGCTTTCCTGTCGGACCAGTTCGTCGGCCGTATCCGCCAGCAGATCAGCCTGGAGAAGGCGGCGGCGCCGGAAGTCTTCGACATGCCCCTGCACAAGGACACGATCTACCTCTGCGTCGTCGACGGCCAGGGCAACATGGTGTCCTTCATCAACTCGCTGTTCTCCGCCTTCGGCAGCGGCATCTATGCCGCCAAGGCCGGCGTCATGCTGCAGAATCGCGGCTCGGGCTTCCGTCTGATCGAAGGCCATCCCAATGCCATCGCGCCGCGCAAGCGCCCGTTCCACACGATCATCCCGGGCATGCTCGCCAAGGACGGCAAGCCGATCATGCCGTTCGGTGTGATGGGCGGCCAGTACCAGTCGACCGGCCATGCGCATTTCCTCTCCGGCATCCTCGACCGTGGCTTCGATCCGCAGCAGGCCTCGGACGCGCCGCGCAGCTTCGCCTATGACGGCAAGCTCTCGCTGGAGACGACGATCCCCGCGAGCGTCGCCGCCGATTTGAAGGCGCGCGGCCATGACGTGACCTGGGCCGAGGAGGCGCTCGGCGGCTGCCAGGCGATCTGGGTCGACCACAAGCGCGGCGTGATGTTCGGCGCTTCCGACCACCGCAAGGACGGCTTCGCGCTCGCCGTCTGAGGAACCCGGCCTTAACGCCCCTCCGCTATCGCTCGTCGCCAGCGAGGGAGGGGCGCTTGGCGCAGGACAGGCCATTCGGTTGGGGGATCATGGGCACCGGCACCATTGCCGGGCTCTTCGCCGCCGATCTCGGCCTGCTGCCGCAGGCGCGTGTCGTCGCCGTGCACTCACGGTCGCTGGAGAAGGCGCAGGGCTTTGCCGCGCGTTTCGGCGAGGCGAAGGCGCATGACGACGAGGCCGCCTTCCTGGCCGATCCCGCGATCGATGCGGTCTATGTCGCGACGCCCAACTATCTCCACGCCGCGCAGGCGTTGAGGGCCATCGCCGCCGGCAAACCGGTCCTGATCGAGAAGCCGATCGCGCTCGCCAGCGCCGATGTCGAGGCGATCGCGCGGGCGGCGGACGAACGCGGCATCTTCGCGATGGAAGCTTTATGGAGCCGCTTCCTGCCGGCGCTGCGCCGGGGGCGCGAGCAGATTGCCTCGGGCCGCATCGGCAAGGTCCGGCGCATCCGGGCCGATCTCTCCTATCTCCATCCCGAGGAACCCGGCAGCCGCTTCTTCGATCCCGCCGTGGGCGGCGGCGCGGCTTTCGACCTCGGCGTCTATCCGCTGTCGCTTACCCTGCATCTGCTGGGCGAGCCGCTAGCCGTAAGCGGGAGCTGGCTCGCCGCCGGCACCGGCGTCGATCGGCGCAGCTTCTTCCGGCTGGATTATCCGTCGGCGGTCGCGGAGCTCTCCTGCGGCTTCGATAAGGACGGAGCTAACCGGCTGCTTGTCGAAGGCGAGCGCGGCGGAGTGATCTTCGAGGCGCCCTTCCTGAAGGTGCAGCGGCTGAGCTGGTATGACGCTGCGGGCCGCGCAGCCGCAGCTTACGAGCGCGGAACGGGCGGCGTGACGCGCCTGCTCGACCGCCTGCCTCGATCCGGCCGGATCAACGAAAACCTTGCCTGTCCCGGCAACGGCCTTCAATTCCAGGCGGAAGCGGCGATGGCGGCGATTCGTGCGGGGAAGAGCGCCTGCGCGGAGATGCCGCTCGGCGAGAGCGCGGCCGTGCTGCGGATCATCGAAACGATGCGGGCGCAGCCGGCGGCAGCGCCCTGACCGCCTTGTTCAGTGGCGGGTGCCGCAGGTGAAGGCGCCGCAGCGCACCTTGTCGGCCAGCGTCTCGGCGAAGGTCGCAGTCGCGTCCTCGCCATAGGTCTCGACCAGCGTCCGCAGCGCCGCGAACAGGGCGGCATGGGCCATGGCATCGGGATCGAGCCCGTCCTGCTGCGCCTCGTTGAAGGCATCCTCGACATAGCCATAGGCCACGCGGCGGACGTCGCCATGGTCCTCGGCGAGATTCGGGTCGAGCATCGTGTCGTCTGGCTGGATCGGCATCGAAACGGGACTCTTGAGCCTTCTGTCTGACGCGAATCGCGGCGCTTCTGCTCCGGATCGCGACGGTTGGGCGATGCCAAGACATAAGCCGTGCCAGAGCGGCACGCTACCGCGGTGTTTAAGAAAGGTTAACGCGACCGGGAAAATCCGGTGGAAGAGGTTCTACGGCAACAGCTGTTGCCTAGCCGCCATAGCGGCCGGCCAGCGCCCGCGACAGCGCCTCTCCCTCGGTTGCAAGCCGGGACGAGGCTTCCTGGCTGGCCTCGGTACAGGAGCGATGCGTCAGGGAATAGGCCTTGAAGCCGCGATTGAACGCTGCGGTTAACCGGTCGCGGCGCTGCGGCGTCCGGCCTTCCGCCTCGATCAGCGCCGTCATCCGCGTGCGCCAGTCCTGCGCCTCGCGCCCGCCGCAGAGCGTCCTGAGATAGGCCAGCGAGCCCATGATCTCGGAGAGCTGCAGGAGCTGCGGCTCATAAGGCGGAGCGGCAGGCTCGGCCGGCGCTTGCTCGGCGGGCTTGGTCGCAGGCGGCTTCGCGGCAGGTTGCTGAGGCCGCTGCTGTGCGTTCGCCGCAATCGGCAGCAGGAGCAGGGCGGCCAGAAGCGCCGGATGGCGAAGCCGGGCCATCATGAGGAGCCCATTCCGGTTGTGAAGAGCTGATGGGCGCGGCGCAGCACGTCGCCGAGCTCGCGCGTGGTGGCGAGCCCGCCGAGCTTCAGCGGGTCAGCCCACATCACCGCCCCGGCCTCCGGCCCCGTGCGGGGCTCGCCGGAGAGCCATGCGCCGATGAAGGAGGCGACGACGAAATGATGCGTCACGGCGCCCTTGGCGTCCCGGCCGAAGATCTCGACATGGCGGTTGAAGCCGAGGATGCGGGCGACGACGCCGACCTCCTCTTCCAGCTCTCGCAGGGCCGCTTCTTCAAGCGTCTCCCCGGCCTCGACCTTGCCGCCCGGCAGCGACCAGAGCTGATCGGCAGGCGGCTTCGTCCGGGTCGCCAGCAGCACCTTGCCGTCGCGGAAGACCGCGACGGAAGCCGCCAGCACCGGCCGCGCCGCAGCCCGGCCGGGCGCAGGAAAGCGGATGACCTGGCCGCCGTCTTCGCTCATGCCAGGAGCTCACGTGCCAGGAGCTCACGCATCAAACGTGCTGCCCGCCATTGATGTGCAGCTCAGAGCCGGTGACGTAGCTCGAGGCATCCGTGCAGAGGAAATAGATCGCCTTCGCGACCTCGTCGGGCTTGCCGAGGCGCTGCATCGGCAGGGTTGCGACGATCTTCTCGGTGCCCGGCGACAGGATCGAGGTGTCGATCTCGCCGGGCGAGATCGCGTTGACGCGCACGCCGAGCGGGCCGAAATCGGCCGCCATCTCGCGGGTCAGGCTGGCGAGCGCCGCCTTCGAGGTCGCGTAGGCCGCCCCGGCGAAGGGATGGACGCGCGAGCCCGCGATCGAGGAGACGTTGACGATCGCGCCCTTGGCGGCGGTGAGCTCGTCGAGCAGGCCGCGCGCCAGCATGATCGGCGCGAAGAAATTGACCTGGAAGACCTTGTGCCAGTCGTTGAAGGAGGTGGTGGCGGCGCCGAGACGCTCACCCTTCGGCCCCTTCGGCGAGATGCCGGCATTGTTGACGAGCGCATGCAGCTTGCCGCCCTCGATGGCGAGCCGCTTCTTGATCTCGGCGATGCCGCGCATCGTGTCCTCGGGGTCGCCGAGATCGATCTGGATGTGGTCGTCGGCGCCCGACGGCCACGGGCATTTGTCGGAGAAGGCCTGACGCGAGCAGGACAGGATGCGCCAGCCCGCCATGGCGAACTGCATCACCGTGGCATGGCCGATGCCGCGGCTTGCCCCCGTCAGCAGCATGACCGGGCGCTTGCCGGCCTCAGTCTTCGGGAAATCGAACTTGGGCATCGCCATGGGGCAGGTGTCCTCAGGGGTAGAAGCGCGTCTTCGTCCAGGGCGTCTCGTTCGAGTCGCGGCGGAAGATGATGCGGTCATGCAGGCGGAAGGCGCCGTCGCGCCAGAACTCGATATAGGTCGGGGTGATGCGAAAGCCGCGCCAGTAGGCCGGGCGCGGAATCTCGCCGATGCCGAATTTTAGCGTGTAGCTGGCCACCGCCTTCTCCAGCGCGAAGCGGCTCTCCAGCGGGCGCGATTGCTGCGAGGCCCAGGCGCCGATGCGGCTGTCGCGCGGGCGGGACTGGAAATAGGCATCCGATTCGGCATCGCTGACGAGCGCGACATTGCCGCGGATGCGAATCTGACGGCGCAGGCTCTTCCAGTGGAACAGCGCGGCTGCCTTGGGCTGGCCGATGAGTTCCTGGCCCTTCTGGCTTTCGGTGTTGGTGTAGAACACGAAACCGTCCGGCCCGTGGCCCTTGAGCAGCACCATGCGGCTGTTCGGCATGCCCTCGGCATCGACGGTCGAGAGCGCCATGCCGGTGGGGTCGTTCGGCTCGGACTTCGTGGCCTCATCCAACCACTTCTGGAACAAGGCGAAAGGCTCGTTTTCCTCGGTGAAGTCACCGCTCGTTAACGGTTGCACGTTCTAATCCTCGGGTAGTGGAAATGGGCGTTGGGCGAGCGCAGAAGTGATCCGGGTTCGGGCGGTTGGCTTATATAGGGCAGGGGCGGGGGCGTTCCAAAGCCTCAACCTTTGCGCAGCCCCCATGCGCCCGCTGGCTGCCGCGATGCTGCTGGGGCTACTCAGCGCCGGTTGTTCCGTTTCCTTCCCGATTCTCGGCCTGTCGAGCAAGAGCGAGGACGAGATCGCCGCGACCTCGGCGATGACGACCTCGTCGGTCCTCCCGGCACGCGGCGGCGATCGCGCCGGCCCGCTTGCCAGCCTGACTGCGGAACTCGGGCCGGAGGACATGCGCCGGGCCGACGGGGCGATGAGCGTGGCGCTCGATCCCCAGGGCAATGGCGCCGCCGTCTCCTGGGACAATCCCCAGAGCGGCATCAAGGGTTCCTTTATTCCGGTCGGTGGCCCATTCCTGCGTTCCGACGAGATCTGCCGGGCCTTCATCGCCAGCGTCCAGACGCAGGCCCGGCCGGTGAAGCTGCAGGGCACGGCCTGCCGCCCTTCGGGTGGTGAGTGGGCCGTCAAGGACATGGGCCCCTGGAAGGACCTGGGCTAGGTTTTCACGTCGCTTGCGTCGTTGTCGCGCCGGGTGCAAAACGGCCTCGAGCCGGTGTTGCGTATGCGCCACACCGTACCCACATGAGCTGAAGCGGGCGGCTGGCGGCTTTGGCGCCGGCCGTTCGACTTTGTGTGAAAGAGGTTTGAATGCGCGATCCCTATCAGGTTCTGGGCGTCGCCCGCGGCGCGAGCGATGCGGAAATCAAGAAGGCTTTCCGCAAGCGCGCCAAGGAGCTGCACCCGGACCGCAACCGGGACGACCCCAAGGCGCAGGACAAGTTCTCCGAGCTCAACGCCGCCTATGAGATCGTCGGCGACGAGACCAAGCGCAAACAGTTCGACCGTGGCGAGATCGATGCCGAGGGCAAGCCGCGCTTCCAGGGCTTCGAGGGCATGGGTGCTGGCCGCGGCGGGCGCAGCGGCGGCTTCGAGTTCAATTTCGGCCAGGGCGGCGGCAACCCCTTCGGCGGTCGCGCCGGTCCGGGCGGCGGCGATGCCGGTTTCGACGCTTCCGACATCTTCTCCTCGCTCTTCGGCGAGGGCTCCCGGCGCGCCCGTGGCAAGCCCGAGCCGCAGAAGCCGCCGGAGCAGAGCTTCACGCTTGAAGTCACGCTGGCGCAGGCCGCGACCGGCGGCACGCGCCGGGTCAAGCTGCCCGGCGGTCGCGAGGTCGAGATCACCATCCCCGAGGGGGTGAGCGACGGCAAGGTGATGCGCCTGCGCGGGCTCGGCCAGACCGATCCGTTCTCGGGCGAGGCCGGCGACGTGATGATGACCATCAAGGTGAAGCCGGATTCCCGCTTCATCGTCGACGGCAACGACCTGCGCACCCGCGTCGCGGTGCCGCTCGCCAAGGCGGTGCTCGGCGGCCCGCTGCATGTGCCGACCCTGACCGGCGCGGTCGAGATGAACATCCCGCCGCTGACCGGCACGGCACGGCAGTTCCGCCTGCGCGGCAAGGGGCTCAAGGGCGAGAAGGGTGCGGTCGGCGATCTCTTCGTCGCCATCGATATCGAGATGCCTGCCAGCGATGCCGAGCTCACGGCGCTGATGAAGGCGCGCGACGAGGCGAACTAAGCCGGCTCGCGCGCCCATGCGGCCGAAATCGGGCCGCATGGGCCATGGATCGCTCTCTCATGCGCGATTCAGCCGTGGAGGCGGGCATCAAAGCGGTTCACGTTTCCCTGTGACTGTTCTAAGAGACCTGCTCGTCATTCATCTGCGGGTCTCCCATGCCTGATTCCAACGCCGTTTCGCCGACCGCCAATCTCCTCAAGGGCAAGCGCGGGCTCGTGATGGGCGTCGCGAACAACCGGTCCATCGCCTGGGGCATCGCCAAGGCTGCAGCGGATGCCGGCGCGGAACTCGCCTTCACCTATCAGGGCGATGCGCTGAAGAAGCGTGTCGAGCCGCTCGCCAAGGAACTCGGCGGCCATGTCGTCGGTCATTGCGACGTCACCGACGGCGCCACGATCGACGCGGTCTTCGCCGAGATCGAGAAGCTCTGGGGCAAGCTCGACTTCGTCGTCCACTGCATCGCCTTCTCCGACAAGGACGAACTGACGGGCCGCTATGTCGAGACCAGCGAGGCGAATTTCTCGAAGTCGCTGCTGATCTCCTGTTATTCCTTCACGGCGATCACGCAGCGCGCCGAGAAGCTGATGCCGGATGGCGGTTCGCTTTTGACGCTGACCTATTACGGCGCCGAGAAGTGGATGCCGCATTACAACGTCATGGGCGTCGCCAAGGCCGCGCTGGAATCGAGCGTGCAATATCTCGCCGCCGATCTCGGTCCCTCGAAGATCCGCGTCAACGCGATCTCGGCTGGCCCGATCAAGACTCTGGCGGCTTCGGGCATCGGCGATTTCCGCTACATCCTGCGCTGGAACGAGTACAATTCCCCGCTGCGCCGCACGGTCACCATCGAGGAGGTCGGCGAGACCGCGGTCTTCCTCGTCTCCGACATGTCGCGCGGCATCACCGGCGAGATCATGCATGTCGATGCCGGCTACCATGTCGTCGGCATGAAGGTGCCGACCGCGCCGGATATCTCCCTCGACAAGGGCGAGTGACATCGGGGTTGGTTATAACATTGTTGTAACCAGCCAGGGCGGCGCTTATAATGGCTTCATGGAGGAAGCCATGCGCAGCGCGGTCAAGAAAATCGGCAATTCGGCGGGCATCGTCATTCCGAAGCCTCTTCTGGCCGAGATCGGCGCCAAGGCTGGTGACGGTGTTGAACTCACCGTCGAGCAAGGCCGCATCATCATCGAGCCGGTGCAGACGCGGGCGCGCGAAGGCTGGGCCGAGGATGCCAAGCGTCTCGCCGAAGCGGGAGATGACGCGTTGGTCTGGCCGGAATTCGGCAATGCCGAGGATGCCGAGCTGACATGGTGAAGCGCGGTGATATCTGGCTCGCAACGCTCGACCCGACAGTCGGCAGCGAAATCCAGAAGACCCGGCCCTGTCTCGTCATCTCCCCGCCAGAAATCCACGACCATCTGCGCACGGTCATCGTCGCGCCCATGACCTCCAAAAGCCGCCCGGCCGGTTTCAGGATTCCGATCTCTTTTCAAGGCACCGATGGATTGGTCCTGCTGGAGCAGAGCCGTACCCTCGACAAGACGCGGTTGATCAAGCGGCTGGGATCGGCCCCACCGGCGACGCTCAGCCGGGTTCTGGCTGTTCTGCGCGAACTCTACGAGGATTAGCTTGCTCGGCGGCTCACGCCGCCAGCAACGCTTTCAACCGATCCGTCGCGACATCGTCGCGGCGGATCGTTTCGTCTGTGGCGGCTGCCAGCAGCTCGGTGACGCTGCGCCCGCCGATCCGGCGTTGCGGCAGGATTTCGGCCAGCGGCGTCAGCACGAAGGCCCGCTCGGGGATGCGCGGATGCGGGATCTGCAGGCGTGCTTGGTCGATGATCGCATCGCCATAGGTCAGGATGTCGATATCGAGCGTGCGCGGCCCCCAGCGTTCGCGACGCTCGCGGCCGCCGGCGCGCTCCAGCTCGAGGCAGAAGGCGAGCAGGTCCGCCGGCTGCAGCGTGGTCTCGACCAGCGCGGCCATGTTGAGAAATTCGGGCTGGTCGGTCTTGCCCCAGGGTGGCGTGCGATAGATCGAGGACAGGCGGCCGAGCGTCACGCTGGAATGCTCGCGCAGCCCTTTCAGCGCCGCGGCAAAGGCCG
The DNA here is from genome assembly GCF_037147855.1 of Allobosea sp. MMO-172. NCBI lineage: Bacteria > Pseudomonadati > Pseudomonadota > Alphaproteobacteria > Hyphomicrobiales > Alloboseaceae > Allobosea > Allobosea sp. MMO-172. The sequence continues at coordinate 109,547 of NZ_JBBCUM010000016.1, forward strand.
CGACGGGATCGCCGATATTGCCGCCGAAGGCGAGTGCGGCCTCAACCTTCACGCTGGAACCTCAACTGGATGCCGACCGAGCCGAGCGTGGCCGGGATCGGCGGCGCCGGCTTGCGCAGCGTGACCTCGACGCTGGTGATGGGGGGGAAGGCGTCGAACAGCGCGAGTGCGACGGCCCGCGCCGCGCCTTCGAGCAGATGGTAGCGGCTGGCCGTGAAGACCTCCGCGACGATCGCGACGGCCCGGCCGTAATCGACCGTGTCGGCGAGACGATCGCTGGCGGCGGCGGCGCGCAGGTCGGCATCGAGCACGAGGTCGAGCACGAAGCGCTGGCCGAGCCGCTCCTCCTCCGAGAAGAAGCCATGATAGGCGTAGATATCGAGTTTCTCGATCAGGATGCGGCCGGTTTCGCTCACAGGTCTGCTTTCATGCTGTCTTCGATGGCCGCCCAGGTCTTCAGCGCGTCGATATGCGGGGCGACGTCATGGGCGCGGATGATGGCGGCGCCGCGGCTCGCGCCATAGAGATGCGCGGCGATGCTGGCGGCGAGGCGCTCGGCCGGAACCTCGCGGCCGGTGATGCGCCCGAGCGTCGACTTGCGGGAAGCGCCGAGCAGGACCGGGCAGCCCAGCACGGCGAGCCGGTCGAGATGGCGGATCAGGTCGAGGTTCTGCCTGGCCGTCTTGCCGAAGCCGATGCCGGGGTCGACGACGATCTGGCTGCGCGCCACGCCGGCTTGCGTCGCGATCGCGATCGAGCGTTCAAGGAAGCGCAGGACGTCGTCGAAGATGTCGAGCGAGGCGTCGATGGTCTCGCGGTTGTGCATCAGGATGATCGGCGCGCCGGCCTGCGCCGCGACCGCGGCGATGCGAGGGTCGCGCTGGGCGCCCCAGACATCGTTGACGATGGAGGCGCCGGCCGCGAGCGCCGCTTCCGCCACCTCGGCCTTGTAGCTGTCGATCGAGATCGCGGCGTCGATCCGCGCCTTCAGCCCGGCAATGACCGGCAGCACGCGGCCCATCTCGGTCGCGGCGTCGACGGCGGCATGGCCGGGCCTCGTCGATTCGCCGCCGATATCGACGATGGCGGCACCCTCGGCCGCGAGGCGCGCGCCATGGGCGACCGCCGCTTCGGCATCCGCCAGCAGCCCGCCATCCGAGAACGAATCGGGCGTCATGTTGACGATGCCCATGACGAGCGGCGTCGCGGGAAGCGCGAGACTGCGGCCGTCGGGCAAGGTGAGGGCAGGGGGCATGCGGTTCCGCTGGTGACGAGGCAAGGGCGCTATACACACGCCGTGTAAATTCGGCCACAGAAAGCGGCCGATTGTCGCCATCGGCGGAAAGCGCCGGGAAGAGCTTTGACCCTGCCGGTGCCGGCGTGCAGAAGCGGATCATGGTTCCGCTCTCGCTCCCTCACCGTCTCATCCTCGTCCGTCATGGCGAAACCGACTGGAACCGGGAGGGGCGCCTCCAGGGTGGCCAGGATATTCCGCTGAACGATCTCGGCCGCCGCCAGGCCGCCGAAGCCGCCAGCCGCCTCAAGGTGCTGGAGCCGGCTTTCGCCGATCTCGACTATATCGGCTCGCCGATGCAGCGGGCGCGGGAGACCATGGACATCCTCCGGCGCGAGCTCGCATTGCCGGCCGGCGAATACCGTATCGACGACCGCCTGCGTGAACTGACCTTTGGCGAGTGGGAAGGCTTCACCTGGCGCGACATCCGCAAGGCCGAGCGCGAGCAGGCCCATCTGCGCGAGCGCGACAAATGGGGCTTCGTGCCGCCGGGCGGCGAGAGCTATCGCATGCTGGCCGAGCGGGTCCGCCCGGTCCTGGAGGAGCTCAAGCGCGAGACGGTGATCGTCAGCCATGGCGGCGTCGCGCGGGCCGTGCTGGCGCTGGTCGGGGCGGTGGCGCCGCGCGAGGCCTCCATGGTCGAGATCTGGCAGGGCAAGCTGCTCGTCGTCAGCGGGAACAAGGCGGACTGGATCTGAGTTTGCACGGAGCGGGATCGCGACCGAGCCGGCGGCATTCATGGCCGGTTCACGCGTGATTCCGCAGGGAGAATATGCTAGCGAGGCGGCGTGATGCGGCGGCCTGCCCGGCCGGGGGGCTCACGCGGATGTCGCGATGCGGGAGCGACGATTCCGGTTTTCTTCACGAGGTGCGTGATAAGGCGCCACACGGCCGAGGCAGGGGGCTGCCACGGTGTCAGCGACGGGCCTTTCAGCGCAGCGGGGCGCGATGAACGATATGACGAAGCTGTCGGCGGCGTCTGACGCGGCTGCCGCCAATCCTCTCGCCATGCTGGCCGGCGAGAAGCGTCCCGATCTGATTCGGGACGAGGTTCTGGCCGAGATTTTCGCGGCGACGGTCGCAGCCCGTCCCGACCATCCCGCCCTTACCGATCTCACCCGCCGCCTGAGCTATGCCGAGGTCTGGGCCGAGGCCGGGCGCCAGGCGCGCGGTCTCCAGCTCGCCGGCATCGGGCCGGGCGACATGATCGGCCTGTGGATGCCGCGCGGCATCGATCTGCTCGTCGCGCAGATCGCGATCACCCGGGCGGGCGCCGCCTGGATTCCCTTCGATGCCGAGGCGCCGGTCGAGCGCATCGCGACCTGCCTGAACGACGCCGACGCCAAGGGCATCGTCACCTGCAGCGGCTGGGCCGGCCGGGCCGAGGCGACGGAGCGCACCGTCTGGACGCCCGAGGGGCTCGCCGCCAATGCCGATGGAACCGAGCCGCCCGCCCGCCCCGCGGGGCTGACGGTCGAGCACCCCGCCTACCTCATCTACACGTCGGGCTCGACGGGCACGCCGAAGGCGATCGTCATCAGCCATCGCAACATCTGTCATTTCCTGCGCTCCGGTAACGCGCTCTACGGCTTCGGCCCGGACGACGTCGCCTTCCAGGGCGCCTCGGTCGCCTTCGACCTGTCGATGGAAGAAATCTGGACGCCCTATCTCGTCGGCGCGACACTCTTCGTCGCCTCGCCCGAGATGATGGGCGATGCCGAGAAGCTGCCGGCGATCCTGAACGAGGCCGGCGTCACCATCATCGACACCGTGCCGACGCTGCTCGGCATCCTGCCGGCCGATGTGCCCTCGCTGAAGCTGATCCTGCTTGGCGGCGAGGCGCTGCCGCCGGCGATCGTGCAGAAATGGTCGAAACCCGGCCGGCGCATCCTCAACACCTACGGTCCGACCGAAGCGACGGTCGTCGCGACCGCTGCCGAGGTCGTCCCCGGCGAGACCGTGACCATCGGCAAGCCGATCCCGAATTACACTGCTTACGTCGTCAGCGAGGACATGCGCCTCGTCCATCCGGGCGAGCAGGGCGAATTGCTGATCGGCGGCCCCGGTGTCGCCAAGGGCTATCATGGCCGCCCGGAGCTGACGGCCGAGAAATTCATCGCCAACCCCTTCACCGGGGTCGCGGGCGAGGGCGATCCGATCCTCTACCGCTCCGGCGATGCCGTCAGCCTCGATGCCGACGGCAATATCGTCTTCCACGGCCGCATCGACGACCAGATCAAGATTCGCGGCTTCCGCGTCGAGCTCGGTGAGATCGAATCCAAGCTTGCCGACGAGCCGGGCGTCGCGCAGGCCGCGGTCGTGCTGCGCACCGATGACGGCATCGAGCGCCTCGTTGCCTTCGTCGTGCCCGAGCCCGGCGTCGCGGTCGACGGGCCGGTGCTGCGCGCGGCTTTGCGCGAGAAGCTGCCACCCTACATGGTGCCGGCGCATTTCGAGGCGGCCGGCTCCCTGCCGCGCATGGTTTCCGGCAAGGTCGACCGCAAGATGCTGAAGGCGGCGCCCTTGACGGCGCCGAGCGCCGATGGCGAGCAGGAGCCGCCGCGCAATGCGACGGAAGCCGCATTGCTGGAGGCGGCCAAGCGCGTGCTCGGCACGGCGAGCCTGCCGCTGGAGGCGGATTTCTTCATCGATCTCGGCGGCCATTCGCTGCTCGCGGCCCGCTTCATCTCGATCGTGCGCGAGACGCCGGCCTATGCCGGCATCACGCTGCAGGACGTCTATTCCGCCCGGACGCTCCGGGCGATGGCGGCGCTCCTCGATGAGCGCGGCGTCGCCGTAGCCGAAGACCTCTCCTTCACGCCGCCGCCCTTCCTGCGCCGCTTCCTTTGCGGCCTCGCCCAGGCTGCGGCGCTGCCGGTCATCATCGGCCTCGCCACCGCGCAGTGGCTCGGCGTCTTCGTCACCTACATGATCCTCTCGGGCGAGGACCTGCCGCTGCTCGGCCAGATCGCCGCGCTGCTCGGCGTCTATGTCGCGATCATCGTCGTGACCGGCCTCATCGCCATCGCGCTGAAATGGCTCGTGCTCGGCCGGACCAAGCCGGGCGTCTACCCGCTCTGGGGCGTCTATTATTTCCGCTGGTGGTTCGCCGCCCGCGTCGCCGGCCTCGTCCATATCAAGTGGCTGCAGGGCACGCCGGTGATGCGCTTCTACTGGCGCATGCTCGGCGCCAAGGTCGGGCGCGACGTCATCATCTCCGATTACGAGGCCGGCGCCATCGACCTGATCGAGATCGGCGACGGCACGAGCTTCGGCTCCAAGACCACCTTCGCCAATGGCGAGGCGATCGGCGACAAGCTGATCATCGGCCGCATCACCATCGGCAAGGATGTCTCCGCCGGCGCTTCGGTCGTGCTTGGGGCTGGCGCGGTGATCGGCGACCATGCTGAGATCGGCGACCTTACCGCGATCGCACCCAGCGCCCATGTCGGCGAGGCCGAGATCTGGGACGGCACGCCCGCCCGCAAGATCGGCATGGTCGATGTCGCGGCCCTGCCGCCGCAGGCCGAGGCCTCACCTGGCCGCCGTGCGCTGCTGACGGCCTTCTACATCCTGATGCTGGTCGTGCTGCCGCCGGTCAGCCTGCTGCCGATCTTCCCGGCCTTCTGGCTGTTCGACAAGATCGACTACTGGATCGCCGGCTGGACCGAGATCAGCTATCTCTGGTTCCTGCCGATCCTGACCTGGCCGACCGCGATCGGCCTGATCGCCTTCACCGTACTGCTGATGGCGGGCCTGCGCTGGGCGATCTTGCCGCGCGTGACCTCGGGTTCCTGGTCGATCCATTCCAGCTTCTACGCCCGCAAATGGACGGTGGCGCTGGCGACCGAGGTGACGCTGGAGACGCTCTCCTCACTCTTCGCCACCATCTACATGCGCGCCTGGTACCGGCTGATGGGCGCCAGCATCGGCAAGGGCGCGGAGATATCGACCAATCTCTCCGGCCGCTACGACCTGACCGGCATCGGCGCCGGCAATTTCATCGCCGACGAGGTCGTCTTCGGCGACGAGGACATGCGCCGTGGCTATATGCGCCTCGACGCGACGCGCACCGGCGATCAGGTCTTCGTCGGCAACGACGCGGTGGTGCCGCCCGGCGCCGTCATCCCCGATCGCGTGCTGATCGGCATCAAGTCGAAGCCGCCCACCAACGATCGCATGCAGCCCGGCGACACCTGGTTCGGCTCGCCGCCGATCCGCCTGCCGACGCGGCAGAAGGTCGATCTCGGAGCCGACTGGACCTACAAGCCCTCCTTCGCCAAGCAGTTCGGGCGCGGCCTGTTCGAGGCGCTGCATACCTCCTTCCCGGCCATGCTGTTCATCACCTTCGGCACGATCGCGGTCGACATGGTGCTGCAGCAGAAGATCAACGAGGGCGACTGGCTCGGCCTCGTCCTCTCCTTCATGGGCGTCGCGGTCGCCATCGCCGTGGTGCAGGCGCTGATCTGTGCCGCCGTGAAATGGCTGATGATGGGCGTCTACAAGCCCGTGATGAAGCCGATGTGGTCCTGGTGGGCGATGCGCACCGAGGCCGTCGCGGTGATGTACTGGGGCCTGGGCGGCAAGGTGCTGTTCGACTATCTGCGCGGCACGCCGTTCCTGCCCTGGTTCCTGACGCTGTTCGGCGCGAAATACGGCAAGGGCGTCTGGCTGGATTCCACGGATATCACCGAGTTCGACTGCATCAAGGTCGGGGATTTCTGCACGGTGAACGCCCATTCGGCGCTGCAGACCCATCTCTACGAGGACCGGGTGATGAAGGTCGGGCGCGTGCGCCTCGGCAAGGGCGTCTGCGTCGGTGCGGGCGCGACCGTGCTCTACGACACTCATGTCGGCGACTACGCCCAGATCGGCCTGCTCACCGTCATCATGAAGGGTGAGAACCTGCCGGCGCATACGCGCTGGGAGGGCGCTCCGGCCGCGCCGGCGAAGGGGCCGGCGCACTGATCCGCGGCGCCTAGGCGACGCGGACCCACGGCTCGCCGGCAGGGTGCCCGGCGAGCGGCAACGCCATCTCTTCGGACCGCAGCTCGCGGACGGCACCTTTGGCGAGATCGCCCAGTTCGAGCTCGCCGATCCTGACCCGGACGAGCCGCAGCACCTCGGCGCCCGCCGCTTCGACGATCCGCCGGATCTGCCGGTTGCGGCCTTCGTCGATGACCATCTCGACCCAGGCATTGCGCTCGCCGCTCCGCAGCAAGGCGGCCGAGCGGATCGACAAGACTTCGTCGCCGTCGATCGCTCCCCCTCTCAGCCGGGCCATCAAGGCCTCGTCAGGCACGCGGTCGATCTGGACATGATAGGTCTTGTCGACCCCCGAGGCGGGATCGAGGATGCGCTGCGCCCAGCGCGTGTCGTTGGTCATCAGCAACAGGCCCTCGCTTGCCATGTCCAGGCGGCCGACCGGGGCGAGATGCGGCAGGTCGAGGCCTTCGAGGCAGGCATGGACGGTCTTGCGCCCTTCGGGATCGTTCGCCGTCGTCACCACGCCGCGCGGCTTGTTGAGCATCAGGTAGATGCGCCGCGCGGCCGTTACCGGCTGGCCGTCGACCGCGAGCCGCGCGCGCTGCGGATCGACCCGCAGATCGGGATGGCGCACGCCATGCCCATCGACCGTGACGCGCCCCTCGCGCACCAGCTTCTCGGCCTGCGTCCGCGAGCAATAGCCGAGTTTGGATAGCGCGCGGGCAAGGCTGACGCTGGCCGTCGCTGCCGGCGCGGGGCGCCTGCGGAGAAATCTCATGATGAGCCTGGCCGTTGGCCGCCGCGCCGCGAACGAGGCGCGCCGGCCGCCCGCGCGCGAACGCTTGCGGTCGGCCGGTCCCGTACGCGGTCGGCGGATGGCTTCGACGTGGAAGCCTGTCGATGTCGGAAAATGGTGGCGCGCCGCCTGCCAGCAGGCCGGTCGTCGCCGGATCGACCCCGAAGCGGCCCTGCCGGGCGGCTCGGGGCTAGGCTCCCGCGATGATGGGGCTCCCGGGGCGCCAGGAGCGCGAAGGGCTGAACGTCCGGCTCATGGCTGCGTTGAAGCGGTGAGGACAGGCCTTGTCAACGGCCGTGGCGGTCCGTGCGGGGTTTCGCCGCGCGCCGATCCGGCTTAAGAGCCGGTAGGAAACGTATCGGGCTCCCATGTCGCATAACAGCTTCGGCCATCTCTTCCGCGTCACCACCTTCGGCGAGAGCCATGGGCCCGCCATCGGCTGCGTCGTCGACGGCTGCCCGCCGCTGCTTCCGTTGACCGAGGCGGATATCCAGGGCGATCTCGACCGTCGCCGGCCGGGCCAGTCGCGCTTCACCACGCAGCGCCAGGAGCCGGACGAGGTCCGCATCGTCTCCGGCGTCTTCGCCCGCGAGAGCGACGGCGTGCAGGTCACGACCGGCACCTCGATCGGGCTCCTGATCGACAATGTCGACCAGCGTTCGAAGGATTATTCCGACATCAAGGATAAGTACCGGCCGGGCCATGCCGATTTCACCTATGACGTGAAATACGGCATCCGCGACTATCGCGGCGGCGGGCGTTCCTCGGCGCGCGAGACGGCGATGCGCGTCGCCGCCGGCGCCATCGCCCGCAAGGTCGTGCCCGGCATGATCGTGCGCGGCGCACTCGTGCAGATGGGGCCGCACAAGATCGACCGCGCCAACTGGGACTGGGAAGAGGTTGGCCGCAACCCGTTCTTCTGCCCGGATGCCAAGGCTGCGGCCTTCTTCGAGGGCTATCTGGATGGTGTCAGAAAGTCCGGTTCCTCGATCGGCGCCGTGCTGGAAATCGTCGCGGAAGGCGTGCCGCCGGGGCTGGGCGCCCCGATCTACGGCAAGCTCGATTCCGAGATCGCCGCCGCACTGATGAGCATCAATGCGGTCAAGGGCGTCGAGATCGGCGAAGGCTTCGGCGCGGCCGAGCTCTCCGGCGAGGAGAATGCCGACGAGATGCGCGCCGGCAATGACGGGCGTCCGTTGTTCCTCTCCAACCATGCCGGCGGCGTCCTCGGCGGCATCTCGACCGGCCAGCCGATTGTCGCGCGTTTTGCAGTCAAGCCGACGTCCTCGATCCTGGCGACGCGCGCGACCGTGACCCGTACCGGCGGCGAGGCGGAGATGTTCACCAAGGGTCGCCACGACCCTTGCGTCGGCATCCGCGCCGTTCCGGTCGGCGAGGCGATGGTCGCTTGCGTGCTGGCCGACCAGTATCTGCGCCATCGCGCGCAGGTCGGCGTCGTCGAGCCGCGCTGGCCATTCCAAGAGTGACATAAGCCGGGCGGCGGCTGCCGCCTCGCAACTTGCATTTCAGCAATACTGAAAATGCATCGATCATTCATTGCGGATGAAGCGGCGTCGTATTAGCTTCACGGCATGAAGCTCGACGTCTGGCTCCGGCAAAACAAGATCGCGCGCAGCGCCTTCGCGAAGCAGGTCGGCCTGTCGCCGGCCAGCGTGACCGCGCTTTGCAACGATCCTGCCGCCTGGATTTCCCGCGAAAGCGCCGAGCGCATCACCGCCGCCACCGGCGGCGCCGTCACCCCCAATGATTTCCTCGGCCTGTCCGGGCCACGCGAGGCTGCCATGTCCAACAATGTCGCCGAGACCATCGAAGCCTTCGCCCGCGGCGAGATCGTCATCGTCACCGATGACGACGATCGTGAGAACGAGGGCGATCTCATCGTCGCAGCCTCGCTCTGCACGCCGGAGAAGATGGCCTTCATCATCCGCAATACCTGCGGCATCGTCTGCGCGCCTTTGACGTCGAGCGAGGCTCGCCGCTTGCGGCTCGACCCGATGGTATCCTCGAACGACGCCCCGCTCGGGACGGCCTTCACCATCACGGTCGACGTCAAGCACGGGCTCACCACCGGCATCTCGGCCGAGCAGCGCACCAACACGGTCCGCGCGCTCGCCAACGGCAATATGGGCGCGGCCGATTTCGTGCGGCCGGGCCATGTCTTCCCGCTGATCGCCAAGGATGGCGGCGTGCTGATGCGTTCCGGCCATACCGAGGCCGCGGTCGATCTCTGCAAGCTCGCCGACCTCCCGCAGGTCGGCGTCATCTGCGAGCTCGCCAATGACGACGGCACGGTGATGAAGGGCGCGCAGATCACCGCCTTCGCCGAGAAGCATGGCTTGAAGCAGATCACCGTCGCGGACCTGATCGCCTATCGTCAGTCGCGCGAGAAGCTGGTCGAGCGGGTGCATTCCTTCCCGGTCAAGACCGAGTTCGGCGATGTGACGGGCCATGTCTATGTCACGCCCTTCGACAGCACCCAGCACTTTGCCTTCGTGATGGGCAAGCTCGGTGATGGCGAGAAGGTGCCGGCCCGCCTGCACCGCGCCGATGTCGTCGCCGACGTGCTCGGCGGCGCCGGCTCGATCCAGTGCGCGCTGCGCCGCTTCCAGCAGGAAGGCAAGGGCGTGCTGATCTACCTGCGCGACGGCAGCGCCGGCGTGCCGATCAAGGCTGTCGACGAGGAAGGCTCGGATGCGCTGCGCAGCCAGCAATGGCGCGAAGTGGGCCTTGGCGCGCAGATTCTGCGCGACCTCGGCGTCCGTTCGATCGTGAACCTCGCCTCCTCGCCGCGCTCCTTCGTGGGCCTGAGCGGTTTCGGTATCGAGATCGCCGGGACGGCGCCGCTGGAGTAAGCGCGGCGCCCGGCGCTCAACCCTCCATCAGCGCCGAGACATGGGCGGCCGTCGATTTCGCCAGCGCATCGAGATCGTAGCCCCCCTCCAGCACCGAGACGACCCGGCCGCCGGCATGGCGGTCGGCGGCTTCCATCAGCTTCTGGGTCGCCCAGCTGAAATCGGCCTCGCGCAGGTTGAGGCTGGCGAGCGGATCGCGCCAATGCGCATCGAACCCGGCCGAGATCACGACGAGGTCCGGGCGGAAGGCATCGAGGCGCGGCAGGATCGCTGTCTCGAAGGCATCGCGGAATTCGTCGGAGCCGTCGCCGGCACGCAAGGGCGCGTTGACGATCGTGCCCTGCGTGCCGCGTTCCATGGCCGAGCCGGTGCCGGGATAGAGCGGCATCTCGTGGACGGAGGCGTAGAGCGCCGAAGCGTCGTCCCAGAAGATGTCCTGCGTGCCGTTGCCGTGATGCACGTCCCAGTCGATGACGGCGACGCGTTCGGCGCCATGCGTCTTCTGGGCGTGGCGGGCCGCGATCGCGGCGTGGTTGAAGAAGCAGAAGCCCATGGCGCGCTCGCGCTCGGCATGGTGGCCGGGCGGGCGCATCGCGACGAAGGCGTTGCGCGCCTTGCCCGTCATCACCTCGTCCACGGCGGCAACGGCCCCGCCGACGCCGCGCAGCGCCGCCTCGATCGTGCCCGGCGACATCAGCGTGTCCGCATCGACCTGGACGAAACCCGTCCCAGGAGCGGAGGCGATCAGGGCCCGCGCGTAGGATTCAGGATGGCAGAGCGCGACCTGCTCGAGCGTGCCGAGCGGTGCTTCCAGCCGAATCAGCGCCGCGAATCGCTCGGCCTCGAGCGCCTGCTCGACGGCCTTGATCCTGTCGGCGCATTCGGGGTGGCCCGCCGGCATCGCGTGCGCGAGGCTCGCCGGATGGGTGAAGAGCAGGGTCGTCAAAGCCGGTTACCCCTGCAGCACATCCGCCTGAAACGCCATGCGTGGCCGCTTTGCCACGCCAAACGGCCTTCTGAGCCCCGGAAACGGAACCGGATTGCACCCTGGCCGTTTGAGGCCTAGTGCTTCGCCGAGCCGCCGCTTTTGGGGAAGCGCTCTGGCGATACGAAGCGTTAACGTTCGATTCATCATAACGGCTGCCTTCGGGTCGGCTGGGTGGAGGCTATGAAGAAGACCGTTTTCGTCGCGCTGGCGCTGTCCGCCCTGCTGGGCGCCTGCCAGTATAAGAGCGTGGCCGCTCCGGAGCTGTCAGCCCGTGATGCGGAATATATCGCGCTCGTCCCCAAGTTCGACACCTACCTGCCTTATCTCCCCTACGAGATCGCCGATCCGACCGGGCAGCCGCCCGGCACGGTCTATGTCGATACGAAGGAGAAGTTCCTCTACCTCGTCCTGCCGAACAAGAAGGCGATCCGCTACGGCGTCGCCACCGGTGACGAGGCTTTCGGCTGGACCGGCGAGGCCGTGGTGCAGCGCAAGGCCGAATGGCCGCGCTGGACGCCGCCGGCCGAGATGGTCAAGCGCTGGCCGCATCTGAAGCCGGTTGCGGGCGGGATGAATGGCGGGCCGGAAAACCCGCTCGGCGCCCGCGCGCTCTATCTCTACCAGAACGGCCACGACACGCTTTACCGCATCCACGGCACCAACGAGCCGGAGACGATCGGCCGCTCGGCCTCGTCCGGCTGCATCCGGATGCGCAACATCGACGCGATCGACCTGTTCAACCGCGTGCCGGTCGGCGCAAAGGTCATCGTCGTCTGAGCGATCGGACGATCCGGAGAATGCGGCGGGCGGCCTTCGGGTCGCCCGTTTTCGTTTCGGGTATGCTTTTGGGTGAGCTGCCTTTGTCATTCCGGGGCTTCGCGTAGCGAAGAACCCGGAACCCACGACCGGGCGAGCCTTTGCCCGATCAGTGAAGCGAAGCGCCGCACCCAGTCGTGGGTTCCGGGTTCATGCCTGCGGCATGCCCCGGAATGACAAGGCGGCTTCGCAAAATCACGGCTCTCGGACGGTCTCGACGGCACCGCCCAAGAAAAAGGCCGGTGGGAGCAAGCTCCGCACCGGCCAAGTCATAGGGTCTCGAAGGGGAGGTTTCAGTCGTCGAAACCGTGGCGCAGAACGCCGGGCAGATCGGCCCTGCGTGCTTCGCCGTGCTGCTTCAACGCAGGCGACATCTGTCGGGTTCCCGCGGCGACCGCCTGAATCGCGATCGGGCGGAAGAGGGTCGCATAGGTCGCCCGCGCCGTGGCGTCGTGGAAACCCTTGCGGACCGGTGTCGTGGAATGGGCGTCGCGTTGAAGCATGGCTCCTGACTCAAGCTGTGGACCTCGTGCCGGCGGCTCGCGCCAGCCGACCCCTCCATCTCTGACGCCTGATCGGGACGGCGCCGGGGCGCCTCTGTGATCTGTTCGTGGCGTTTTCGGGCGGCGATCCCGGATTCCGCCTTATTGCTGAACAGAAAAAAGGCCGGGCGCTGCCGCCCGGCCCTCCGTCTTCATGCGATGTCTGGCGCTCAGGCGAAGAGGCCTTCGGCCTTGGCCCAGTTCAGGGTCTTATCGAGGGCGCGCTCGCAGCGGTTGAACATTTCCTCGATCTCGGCCTCGTTGATGACGAGCGGCGGGCAGAAGGCGAGGCGGTCGCCCATGGCGCGGGTGATGAAGCCCTCTTCCAGCGCATAGGCCACGGCCTTGGCGCCGACGCCCTTCTTGCCTTCGAACGAGGCCTTGGTCTGCTTGTCCTTGACCAGCTCGGCGCCGCCGATCAGGCCGACGCCCTTCGCTTCGCCGACGAGCGGGTGCTCGTTCAGCTTGGTGAGGCGGCGCAGGAAGGTCGGCGAGACCTTCTCGACATGGTCGACGATCTTCTCGCGCTGGTAGATCTCCAGCGTCTTCACCGCGACGGCGCAGCCGACCGGGTGGCCGGCATAGGTGTTGCCGTGGCCGAAGGTGCCGATCTTGCGGCTCTGGTCGACGAGAACGTCATAGATCTTGTCGTTCATCATCACGGCGCTGAGCGGGAAATAGGCCGAGGTGATCTGCTTGGCGAGCGAGATCGAGTCGGCGTTGAGACCGTAGGTCTCGGTGCCGAACATCTTGCCCGTGCGGCCGAAGCCGGTGATGACCTCGTCCGAGATGAACAGGATGTCGTACTTGGCGAGCACGGCATTGATCTTCTCGAAATAGCCCTCCGGCGGGACGATCGCGCCGCCGGCGCCCATCACCGGCTCGGCGATGAAGGCGGCGACCGTGTCCGGCCCCTCGCGCAGGATCATCTCTTCCAGCTCGGCCGCGAGGCGCGTGGAATAGTCCTGCTCGCTCTCGCCGGGCTCGGCGAAGCGGTAGTGATGCGGGCAGGAGGTGTGCAGGATGCCCGGCAGCGGCAGGTCGAAATCGATATGGTTGTTCGGCAGGCCGGTCAGCGAGGCCGAGGCGACGGTGACGCCGTGATAGCCCTTCAGCCGCGAGATGATCTTCTTCTTCTGCGGCCGGCCGAGCGCGTTGTTGAGATACCAGACGATCTTGACCTGGGTGTCGTTGGCGTCGGAGCCGGAGGCGCCGTAGAACACCTTGGAGATCGGAACCGGGGCGATCTCCTTCAGCTTCTCGGCGAGCTCGATCGCGGGGTCATGGCTGCGCCCGCCGAAGATATGGGTGAAGGGCAGCTTCTTCATCTGCTCATAGGCGGTCTCGACCAGCTCCTGGTTCGAGTAGCCGAGCGAGGTGCACCAGAGCCCGGCCATGCCCTCGATATATTCCTTGCCGGCGGAATCGTAGACATAGATGCCCTTGCCGCTCTCCAGCACGAGCGGGCCCGTCTGCCGATGCGTGGCGAGGTTGGTATAGGGATGGACGAGGGTCTCGATATCCCTGACGGCGACATTCGACAGCATGATGGGCTCCCGGCTCTGTTTAATATTCTTTCCAGCATACGCCGATATGACCGCAAATGTTGAGCGATTTTGGCGCAGGGGACGGTAGACTCTGCCGCAGGGCGAGCGAAACGGAAAGGCTTCGCGCCAAACGCGCGCTAGGGCCGCTCACGCGGCCTGAAAACTAGCTGCGCCTCCGTGAAAATGCGCGTCATCCCGGACGGAGCGAAGCGGAGATCCGGGATCCATCGTAGAGTGCGACGCCTTTCGATGGATCCCGGGGGCAAGCCCCGGGATGACGGCGTGCTTCCCCAGAAAATGACCTAACCAGCGACCGGCGGCGGGGTGAAACGGCTGCCCAGCTCCTCCAGCATCGCGCCGACGGCGATGGCCGTGCGGTCCTCGCCGAAGGGCGCGATGATCTGGACGCCCAGCGGCAGGCCCTCGCTGGAGCGCATCACCGGAGCTGACAGGGCCGGCAGATCCGCGCCCGTGGCAAGCGCCGCCCAGAGCAGGAAATCGAGATAGGGCCGCGGCTCGCCGTTCACGATAAGGCGTCGCGCATGGATGTCCGGGCCATGGTCATGCGGGATTGCGGCGACCGGCGCCGGCGGGCAGAGCACGACGTCGTAACGCGTGAAGAAGCTGGCCCATTGCCGCTTCTGGGCGAGGCGGCGCTGGTTGATCTGCTGGTAGAAGCCCGGCGTCATCCGCGCGCCGCGCGCCTGCAGGGCCTGGTGCGACAGGTCGTTCGGGCTGAAGCGCGAGGCTTGCGCTTGAATGCGGGCGCGCACCTTCGGCGGCAGGCCATAGGCGACGACGGCGTGGTTCAAGAGCGCATAGACCTCGAAGGCGTCAGCGAAGCGCACCGAAGGGCGCGCCGTCTCGTCGACGATCGCGCCGGCTTCGGCCAGGCGGCGCGCGGCCTCGCGCACGGCATCCGAGACTTCCTTGTCGACCGGCGCGAACGCATCGTCGGCCCAGAGCGCGACGCGCAGGCCCTTGGCGCTGGTTCGGCGCGGCTCCGGCAGGGCGGGGGCGGAGAGAGCGGTATCGCGCGGTCCCGCGATCACCTGCAGGATCAGGCCGAGATCCTCGGCAGCGCGCGTGATCGGGCCGGCGACCATCAGGTCGGCATTGCGCAAGGTCCGGCGCTCGGGCGGCGGCGGGATCGCGCCCCAGGTCGAGACCAGCCCCCAGCTCGTCTTAAGGCCGAAGACGCCGCAGGCATGGGCGGGCCAGCGGATCGAGCTGCCGAGATCGGAGCCGAGCTCGAAGGCGCTCATGCCGGTCGCGACCGCGACGGCCGCTCCCCCCGAGGAGCCGCCGGGCGAGCGCGTCTCGTCCCAGGGATTATTGGTCACGCCATGGGCCGGGTTGTAGCTCTGGAAATCACCGGAGAAGACGGGAACGTTCGTCTTGGCCATGATGACCGCACCGGCCGCCCGCAGCCTTGCGACGGGTGCCGCGTCCTCGGCCGGCACGCGCTCGCGATAGGCCGGCAAGCCACCGGAGGAGGGCAGGCCGGCAACGTCGAAGGCGTCCTTGATCGTGATCGGCAGCCCTTCGAGCGGGCGGGCCGTACCGTTGGCGATGCGCGCGTCCGAGGCTTTCGCCATGGCGCGGGCGGCGTCGCGATCCTCGGCGACGATCGCGTTGAGGCGCGGGTTCAGCGCGTCGATCTGGGCGAAGGTCGCTTCGAGCAGGTCGGTGGCGCTGAAGCGGCGGGCAAGCAGCGCTTGGCGCAGGGCGGTGGCGGAGGCCGTCAGGTCGATGCCGTCAGCCATGGCCGCTCACTCGGCGTCGACGGCGCGGGCGAGGTCGCGCCAGACCAGCACCAGCCGGTCGAGCTCGGCGAGGTCGTCCGGTTTCAGTTTGCCGAGCGTGCTGGCGACGAAATCGCGCTGGGCGGCGATGCCGGCCTCCGCAAGCCGCCGACCTTCCGGGGTCAGATGCATCGCATAGGAGCGCCGATCGCCGGCGATGGCGCGGCGCTCGACGAGCCCGGCCTGCACCAGCCGGTCAACGAGGCCCGAGACATTGCCCTTGGTCACATAGAGCTTTTCGGCCAGTTCGCTCTGGCTGATGCCCTCCTGCTCGGTCAGCGTCGAGAGCAGGTCGAATTGCGGGATCGACAGGCCGAGCGTGCGGATGCGCGCCGTCATCTGCATCAGCATGCGCTGGTGCAGCCGCATGAAGCGGAACCAGACACGATCCGGTTCCGTGGCGGCCGGCTGAACGGCTTTCGCTGCGGTCATGGCGTTTCCCCCCGCTCTTTGAAGGATCAGACCTAAACCATCTCACGCGCGCAGGCGAGCCTTCGATGGGATGACTTCCCTTTCGCGGAAGCCCCTCGCTATCCTCCGGCAAAACGGATCTGGGAGGACATGCGCATGCTCGGCCTGATGCAGGACTGGCCCCTTCTGCTCCACCGCATCATCGACCACGCCGCCATCCAGCACGGCACGCGCGAGGTGGTGAGCCGCGCCGTCGAGGATGGCGCCCTCAGACGACGCAGCTATGTCGAGATTCGCAGTCGTGCGCTGAAAGTGGCGAAGCGCCTGCGGAAAGACGGTATCGCGCTGGGTGACCGCGTCGCGACGCTCGCCTGGAATACCGACCGCCATCTCGAGCTCTGGTATGGCATCAGCGGCATCGGCGCGATCACGCATACGGTCAACCCGCGCCTCTTCCCGGAGCAGATCGCCTGGATCGTCAACCACGCGGAAGATCGCTTGCTCTTCCTCGATCTCACCTTCGTGCCGATGATCGAGGCGATCCAGGACAAGCTGCCGAGCATCGAGCGCTATATCGTCCTGACCGACGCCGCGCATATGCCGCAGACGAAACTCAGGGGCGCCGTCGCCTATGAGGATTGGCTGGCCGAGGCGGACGACGATTTCGTCTGGGGGCGCTTCGACGAGAACACGGCCGCCGGGCTCTGCTACACCTCGGGCACGACCGGCGGACCGAAGGGCGTGCTCTATTCGCACCGCTCCAACGTGCTGCATGCGCTGGCCTGCGCTGCGCCGGACTATATGGGCCTGTCGGCGCGCGACACGGTGATGCCCGTCGTGCCGCTCTTCCACGCCAATAGCTGGTCGCTGGCTTATTCCGCGCCGATGACCGGTGCCAAGCTGGTGATGCCGGGCGCCCGGCTCGACGGTCCCTCGCTGCATCAGTTGCTGGAAGAGGAGGGCGTGACCATGACGGCGGCGGTGCCGACCGTCTGGCTCGGCCTGCTCCAACATCTGGAAGCGACGAACGGCAAGCTCTCGACACTGAAGCGCGTCGTCATCGGCGGCTCGGCCTGCCCGCGTGCGATGACCGAGGCTTTCGAGCGCAAGTTCGGCGTCACCGTCGCTCATGCCTGGGGCATGACCGAGATGAGCCCGCTCGGCTCCTTCTGCTCGCTGAAGCCGGTCTATGAAGCGCTGGAAGGCGATGCGCTCTACGATCTCAAGGTGAAGCAGGGTCATCCGCCCTTCACGGTCGAATTCCGCCTGACCGACGATGCCGGCGCGGACCTGCCCTGGGACGGCAGGACCTTCGGCCGGCTCAAGGTGCGCGGCCCTGCGGTCGCCGGCGCCTATTATCGGAACGAGGACGGTATCCTCGACGAGCACGGCTTCTTCGACACCGGCGACGTCGCGACCATCGACCCCGCCGGCTACATGCAGGTCACCGATCGCTCCAAGGACGTGATCAAGTCCGGCGGCGAATGGATTTCCTCGATCGACCTCGAGAACCTCGCCGTCGGCCATCCCGATGTCGCGGAAGCGGCAGTGATCGGCGTCGCCCATCCGAAATGGGACGAGCGACCGCTGCTGGTGATCGTGCCGAAGCCGGGGCGCAAGCCGGGCAAGGACGAGATGCTCGCCTTCATGACCGGCAAGATCGCGAAATGGTGGCTACCCGACGATGTCGTGCTGGTTGAGGCCATTCCCCACACCGCGACCGGTAAGATCCAGAAGACGAAGCTGCGCGAGATGTTCAGCGATTATCGTTTGCCGGGCTGATCAAGGGGGCCGCAACGCTTTCATACTGAGCGCGTCACCCCGGACGGAGCGCAGCGGAGATCCGGGATCTATTCCGGAGCCTAGCGGGAAAAGGTTCCGGAATGGATCCCGGGTCTCCCTTTGGTCGCCCGGGATGACCGTCGTGTTTCGATGCATAGTCGAAGGGGACTGGCTGTCGCCTGAAACACGAACGGCGCCCTTTCGGGCGCCGCGCATGTCGTGTTTGGGGATGATCCGGAGGCTGTTGGCCTCAGAACTCTTCCCATCCGGAATCGCTGGCCCGGCCGCCGCCGCCATTGGCGACCTTGCGGGGCGCGGGCGCACGGGACTGGACGAAGGCGGCTTCGGCCAGCTGACGCAGCCGCTCCGGCTCACCGGAGGTCGCGGCGGCAGGCGCAGGCCGCGCGGCGCGCATCGGCGCCTTGACCGCACGCAGGCCTGTCGCGGCCGGCTGGGCGTAAGCCGTCTGGCCCGCCGCCTCGCGGCCGGTGCGGAAGGTCGCGACCAGCGCGTTGAGCTGCTCGATCCGGCCGGAGAGCGAGCCGGCCGAG